>NZ_JBSIFD010000023.1:0-90726 GCF_053615495.1 Comamonas sp. HJ-2
TTGGTGGCAATGGTGCGCTGTGCAAGTTGAGGTTGCACAACGTCGGAGCGCAAATACTTGCGGATGGTATTGCGAGAGAGCCCAGTTCTGCGGGCGATCTCTCGGATGGACAGGTGCTCACGCAGAGCCCAGCGCCGGATGACACTCAAAGTGGCCACGTCAATCACTCCTGGTCTCCTGCTGCACAAGAAAGCAGCAGGCTAGGCTTAATGCGTGGGTCAGATTGAGATGGAAAAACCGGGGGCTAGTGGGTCACTTCTGGGTGGAAATCAACAGCAGCCCAAAGACTGCAAACCATCCGTGTGTTCTCTCCTTGACCCAGCGATGTTTGTCCAGCTTTCGCTGCTCTCGAATGCACTTCTCGAACATCATGGAGTCGTGCCTGTTGGCACCGCTTACGCGGAGCACAAACGGGATACCTCTCGCATCTACGACGAGGTGTCGTTTGGGACGAGCTTGCCTCTGTCTATGGGATTGGGCCCGCTTCCTAGTCCCCCGGGGGCTTGGTGCTGATGTGCCATCGATGCTGGCCCGGCTCCAATCAATTTGGTTATTTTCGGGCAGTGTTGCCATCATCGCCAGATGCAATTTCTGCCAGACGCCGTTGACATTTCAATCACGTAAGCGCTGCCAGCAAGTCATGCCGCTGCCGTAGCCTAAGGCCTGGGGGAGTTCTTCCCAAGGACTGCCTGTTTGCAGCATAAACAGGATACCGTTGAGAACTGCCTCATCTCAAACGGTGAGCTGGCGTGCGCCACCTTTGACGGAGGGTTTGAAGGCGGGATCAAGGGCTGCAATTGTCGCTACAGCTCTTTGTTAGCGGGTTGTCTTGCAATGAAGGCATGATGCATAAATGCTTCATGCCGCTCTCAAAGGGGCGTAGTGTTAGCGGCTCTAAGCCAGCGCCGCTTTATGGTCCTAGTACGCCGCTGAGGGGGTAGATTGTTTTAATGCGCTTTTGAAGATCTCAAAAGCCGTCTGTTGAGATTGGTTCAGTGCTTTTGGCGCTGAGGGGGCGAAGCAGGCAAAACCCAGCTCGAGTGTCTGGCTATAAGCTCCTGGCATATAGATTGAACTTCTTCCATGGCGGCTGTCGCTATGGTTGTGGGCTTTCCCATGCGCCTGGTCACGATGCCGACTGAGCGTAGCGGACCGTCCACGATTTCCGACATTTGCATGCTGCGAGCTTCGAGAATTGGCAAAACTCCAAGGTACGGCAGAACCGCCACACCTACTTCTTTTTTTACAAGTCCCGCTACCGTCGCGACCTGATCGACTTGCATCTTCGGACGGTACTCGATGCCGCGCTGCAGGTAGGCAGCGCTCATGTAACGCATCGCCGTGCTTGCATCTGTCAGGGTGATCAGAGGCAACTCCAGTAGGTCTTTGAGGCGCAGGCTTTCGGGCAGTTGCTTGCGCCATGCGCCGCTGGCCAGGAGAACGAAGCGGTCGCGCATCAACTCTTGGCACTGCAGTTCCGGATGTGACGGAGCGACCGAGGCGAGCGCAAAGTCCGCTTGGTAGTTCAGCACGCGCTGCAGACAGGCGCTGTTGGCGCAGTCATTCACTGAGATCTGAGGCCCTTCGAAGCGCTGCTCTAGCTCTGTGCACAGCCGAGGCAACACCACATACGCTAGCGAAGGCCAAGCAGCTATCGAGAGCTGCAAGGCTTCACGCTGCGCAGTAGACATCATTCGCATCAGGCCAGCGTCGTACTCGCCAACCACGGTTCGAGCGATGGATACCAGGCGCTGTCCTCCGGGTGTCAGGTGCACGCTGCGCGTGGTTCTTTCGAACAGAGGTAGGCCCAGCGAAGTCTCTAGGTCCTGTATGGCCTTGCTCAGCGACGGCTGCGTCATGAACAGTTGTTCAGCGGTCTTGCTGAAGTTCAAAGATTCGGCAAGGGCCAGAAACATTCGTAGGTGTCTGGGCGGAATATTCATTCTATTAATTCATAAATGCATAGAAACAAAGAATTTCAAAAATATATACCAGATCTTTAGGATTTGCGAAGTCCAGTGGCGGATGTGCTCACAAGTGCAGCAGCTTCGGATCGAACACCTTAGAAACCAGGAGTAAAAAAGTATGGCGCGTATTCCCTATGCAGGTGCCAACTGCAACGAGGTTCGTGCATTGACCGAGCGCATCGTGTCTGAGCGCGGCAGTGTTTTGCACCTCTACCAGATGCTGATGCACAGCACTCCTGTGGCAGAGGGATGGCTTAACTACCTGACGGCCATCAGACAAAAAACATCCATATCCGGTGCGATGCGCGAGCTGATCATCATGCGAGTGGCTCTCCTGAACAACGCTCCCTATGAGGCTGACCAGCATGCGCCGATCGCGCTGAAAGAGGGCATATCGCAGGACAAGCTCGACGCTCTAGTTGATTGGAAAAGCTGCCTATTGTTCGATGAGCATGAATGTGCAGTGCTGGCTTACACAGACGCTATGACCCGCCAGATTCAGGTTCCAGACGAGGTGTTCGGCTCAGTTTCGGCGCTGTTTGGGCCGGCACAACTCGTAGAGATTACCGCCACCATTGCAGCCTACAACATGGTCTCGCGCTTCTTGGAAGCGTTGCAGATTCACTCCCACGACGCGCGCTGATTTCCAAACAACTAGATCCAGGAGACAAACAGATGACAAATAATTCCGACCGCACCCACTCCAAGCGTTTTAGCAACGGTCTAGACTGGGTTCACCAACGCTTGCCCTTGAGCAAGCCGGTAGCGACAAAGTTGGCTCTGATTGCTGCATTGCTGTTGCCGTTTGGTGCCACGGCACAGGAGGTCTGGCCAAGTAAGCCGATCACGTTCGTGGTTCCTTTTCCTCCTGGTGGGCCAACTGACCTGATGGCACGGCTTATCGCTCAACCTTTGTCGAAGCGGCTGAATGTGCCAGTGGTGGTTGAGAACCGTGCAGGCGCAAGCGGAAACATCGGAACCGGGCAGGTGGTCAAGGCTAAGCCCGATGGCTACACCATTCTTTTGGCGGCCAGCGGCAATTTGTCGGCAAACCAGTATCTCTACAGCAAGCTCAGCTATGACCCTATCAAGGATCTAGCCCCTGTCATGCAGATATCTAAATTTCCGTTGGTTCTGGAGGTGTCTGACAAGAGTCCAATCAAAAACTTTCAGGACTACTTGAGCCAGGCCAAGAAGCCAGACAGTCGCGTGACATTCGGTTCTGCCAGCAACGGCACCCCTCAGCATCTCGGCGGCGAGCTGTTTAAGGCCAGAGCTAACGTAGAGATTTCGCACATTCCATACAAGGGTGCAGGTCCTGCCATCGTCGACTTGATGGGGGGGCAGATTACGAGCATGTTCGATATCCTGGGCAGCTCGATGCAGCATATAAAGTCAGGCAAGCTTCGCCCGCTGGCGGTGACTACGAAAAGTCGTTCAGCGCTTCTGCCGGATGTGCCGGCCATCAGCGAGCTCGGTTACCCGGATTTTGAATACTACGCATGGCATGGAGTTTCAACCACTGCCGGCACTCCCAAAGCGGTTGTGATGCGCCTGAATACTGAGTTGCGTGGCATCTTCAACGATCACGACTTTAAGGAAAAGTGGCAGGAGATGGGTTCGGAGGTGGTATCGGGTACGCCTGAACAGTTCGACAGCTTCATTCGCAGCGAGGCCCGCAAGATGGAGACTTTGATCAAAGGTCTAAAGATCCAGCTCGACTAATTTCGAGGCGGTTGGCGCATTGCGCAACGGCGCGCCGTTTGCCGAGTTGTCAGACGCGCTCAAACGGCCGCAAGCTTTGCGCCTCAGCTGCCAGGCGCCGATCGCGAGATGGTGGAAGTTCTTGCCTTGGCGTTGCAACACGATGAGCAAGCCGTCCTGGCCGCTGTCTAGTTGGCATTGGAGGATGGCGCACCTGTATCTTGGGTGGAAGGTGAATGGAAAGCCAAGAATCATGGCGCCGAGCGTCGGCACCATTGGCGCAAGGTGCAACTGGGTATAGACGTACAGACACTGCAGATATGAGCCATCGTTGTGACCACTATCGAAGTGTGTGATTCGTCAGTAGCGGCTGAGCGCTTTGTCCAAATGCCTAACCCTAAAAAACTTAGCCCGCTTCACGGGCGGCGGTGCAGATGACATACAAGATATGCATGCAGCATGTGACGACCGTAGCGGAATCCCAATCATCCCGCTATGTAAAGGAGCAAGACGGGGTAAAGGGGCCTTTACGCATCGCAACGAGGCCGCTAAGGCGTGCAAGCGACTGAGCCGCACTGCCTGGAAGCTCTGGAGTGGCTACCACCGCAGAAGCTTGGTGGCAACAAAGATGAATTGCTTTAAACGCCAGAGGAGAGAAGGTGATGGTCAGGAGCTTTGGCTAATCGTAGCTTTCGTCGCTGTTGTATTTGCCTAGCGTATCTTGGGCTGGCGAGTGAGCAGTTTGATGCCGACGGATCTCTTGTTCGATACGTCGGCGCGAGCTCTATACGTGGCAGCCAGAACGTGATGGAGTTTCGCCTGATTCCATCACGGATGGTCTACTAACCTCTGCCCACAAAAGGCATCTTGGTGGCCATGATGGTGTGGAACAACACATTGGCCTCAAGCGGTAGATTGGCCATGTAGAGCACGGATTGACCAACGATGCCGACGTCGATGAGGGGCTCCACGGCTATTTCGCCATTAGCCTGAGGCACACCATTGGCCATGCGAGATGCTAGGTCGGTCATGGCATTGCCGATGTCGATTTGGCCCACGGCGATGTCCCAGGCTCTGCCGTCTAAGGCTGCAGTCTTGGTGAGGCCCATGACTGCATGTTTGGTAGCGGTGTAGGCAATGGAGTTAGGTCGCGGTGCATGTGCTGAGATTGAGCCGTTGTTGATGATGCGCCCACCGCGCGGTGACTGCTCGCGCATCACACGAAATGCCTGCTGTAGACAATAGAACATGCCGTTGAGATTGACGTCGACGACCTCGCGCCATTGGGCGGGGGTCCAGTCTAGGAAGCTGCCTGGAGGGTTGCCACGTCCAGCATTGTTGAATAGCAGATCTACACGACCAAAATGCTGCACCGCTTGGGCAAACAGTTGCTCCACGGCCACTGGGTCACTCACATCGGTTGGTACGCACAGCACCCGGTCGCCGGCACCGTGGCGCTCTTGCGCCAGGGCCTGGACGTCTTCAAGCAAGCCTGCCCGCCTGCCTGCTAGCACCACGCTATACCCGTCGGCAAGCAGAGCCAACGCCACTGCTTTGCCAATACCCGATCCCGCTCCGGTGATGATCGCTACCTTCTTTACAGACACTTTGGAACTCCTTTCTCGCTGACTTGCTTGGAGCTTTTCCCGCTCCCACTAAATGTCGATTTGACAATGTACTTTGTCGAGACTGAAGCTTATCGATTGATCTGCGGAAATAGCCCATTCCGAGAAAGCCTGGAGCCCTGGAAGCCTGAGCAAGGCAATTGTCCGGATTGCCACGTAGTTCAGTACTGGGCTGATGCATACTTAGGCACGAATCGACGTTCTCATCTTGGTTTTGGCGCAAGGGTCAGGCGGGATGCTAATTGTTTGCGAAGTGTGTCTCTCTCGATAGTTACTTCAGCCAGCTGCCGCCTTAGAGAAATGAGTTCCAGTTGGTCTTCGTGATAGGCCTGCGCAATCGCTTCTAGTTCAGACTTCCATGCCTCTGCGCGATCGGTGACAGCCTTCCGCACATTTTTCTTACCTTTAGCGATTCCTTTTGTGAGCCGTGCAACCCACTCGTCCACCTCGACTTTAGTCGTCTGCTTGTGTTGAACACCTTGTAGTGTCACTTTGCTTACGTGTGCTCTCCTGCACACCTCAGCCTGGGTAAGCCGGCCTTTGTTGAAGGGGTACAAGCCTTCGTGTTCTTCGATCTCCTGCTCAATGGTGGACATGGCCTTTCGCAACTTCATTACGACGTCTGTGCTGCGCTGACGGGCAGTATCCAGCAATTGAACTGGTGGAGCTTTTCCTATGGGCGTCATACCGAGTCACTCGTTCGCTCTTGTTGGAGCAGCGCTGCAACTATGGGGTGAGCGCTCCAACGTTTTTCGAGATCTGGGAACCGACGTAGATTTGCTAAAACTTGGCCCCGCCAAAGCTCGGCAGTGATTTCATCGCCTTCGAGTTCTGCACGCTCCAAGTGAACTACCGATTCATTCAAGAGTCGATTCACATCGTCGTGTATGGCAGCCGTTTCCAGTCTGTGGTCACAGTTCCCACGGCATCGTGATGGCTCTGGATGTCCAACTCGCTTGTTGCAAGGGCCAGATTGCTGAGGCCCCTTTGTGCAAATCACTCCTGGTCGAACCAGACTCCATATCTTCCCGCTGAAAGTAAAGGTCTGAGCTAACATGTGGATGTCGTTTTCGCCGAATTGCTCTCCTCGACGGGCTCGCTCTTTTGCAACCGCCTTACGGATGCCAGTGGCGGCAGGGCCGCCATTGCTGTCTGCATTTTCGATCGCGTTCTCTGCAAGCATGATGATCTGGGCCTTGGCGACTTCTTCCATCTCCGAGCGAATGGCTGGGTCGGAGAGGATGTAGTACAGCGCCGCCTCAATTTTCTCGTGTCCGAACAAGTCCATAAGAATTTTCGGAGCACCGGCGACAATAGCTAAGGCTATAAGTCGTGCGATCGACTTCCGGAAGCGATGTGGATGAAGGGACATGTCATCCATCGCCTCAGTCAGGCCTAGCGATTTAACCATCCTCCTAAGGTGATTTAGGTAGCTTGCCGTCATTGGATGTCCTTTTGACCTTATCGTCATCCAAAGGGGGGGGGCATCTAAAGGTGCTAGATTGTTCTCCGCGCTATCTTCGTCATCAATGGAATAAAGAGGGCCCGTCCGGTCAAGTACTGCTGCTAATTCCTCTTGTTGTCGGAGTGCTGTGCCGCAAATAGAAGGAATTGGCCAGTCTCGCTCCTGCCCGTTATTAGTGAATACAAGCTTGTACGTGCGTCCCTGGATTCTTGTGACCTCGTCCTTCACCTCAGCAATACACCCACGTCGTAGGCTCAATGCCTCGCTAATGCGACCGCCGGTGCTCAGCAGGAAAACAAAGAGATGCGCCGTCTGTAATAGCGTGAGCAATTCGATGATATCGCTAGGGCGCTTTGGAGGCCATTCATTAGATTTAAATCGCCGACCTAGTTGAATATGAAACGGAATTTTAGTCAGCAGATTTCCCGATGGATCAATCCATTGCCGAGAGGCAAGAAAATCTCTTATCGCGCCGTCTCGCCGCAACCTCTGCATCTCATAGGAGTTTGCGGTCAGAGGCGTGCGATCCATGACTTCGAGCATTGAGCGGCCGCATTTAAGTAAGTCGGGGCCCAACTGCTCAACCAGCCAGATGACCCGCCATCCTGCCTGAGCAACGAAAGCGTCGGGCAGAGGCTGAAAGCCGATTCCTTGATATTTATGATTTTGTGGGCGTTCTTCGCCTTTCCGGTCAGCCTCAAAATAATCTTGAGCCGTGGTCAGGTTAGGAAGGTCGTACCAACCATATTGGAGGCTGAAGTGCTTCAGCTTCGACAATACCCCGTTAATTCTTCTTCCACGATTGATAGTGGCAAGGTCTTCCGGACTTAGGTGTGAAAGTACACAGCCCGATGTGCTACCGGGCTTGTTTAGTCCAGCCTGTGCCATCAACGCCACAATGCGCAAGTTGTCTTTCCAGGTCACCGGAGCCGCGAGAATACGTCCTTTTTGCGATGGCGTAGCGGCAAGGAAGTAAAGCAAGCCGAACCTCGTGACCTGAAGGACAGCCAGATCTTGTGCCTCAGGCGAGGCCCCAGTGGATGCGAACCGATCCGCGAGTTTCAGAAAGCGATTGTTCTGCGCTACGCCAGGGGGCATCCATGCGTGTGGTAATTCTATCCTGCCCCATTTGTTGCCAAGACCGAGCAGGTGCTGAATTTCCAAGCAGCGCTCTTTGGATGCAGTTATTAGGTCCTTTGGCGCGTAATTATTCAACACCACAGCTCGGTGATAAGCGGGCTCTTTTATGGCAGTGTCATTCATAAATCCCCTCAAATTGCAGAACAACGTGGCGACCATCCTGAATTTCACGGAGCCAGAATTTCTTTACGGCATCGACTTTGTTAGGTTCAAACAACTCCAAGGTTGTCTTGGTTGCTTCGACTTCTTCGGGAAAGGTCGACTGATACCAAGCTGTGAGCGGTACTTGGCCCTGAAGGAACTCAAGCTCAGCCATGCGCCTAGCGAGGTGTTCCAAACTATCTTCAAAGACGATGGCATGGGGGCAAAGGGTGCATCGTTGAACCCGGCACCCACAACCTTTGACATGCTCGGGTGAGATTTGGACCGGGGGATTTTGAAAATCCTTGCAGCCGGTGCCGACTCGCGTGCGGTCCTTATGAGCGGACCACCGCAGGCGTTGAACTTCAGTAACGACTCCACGTTCAACCAGGCCGCGCAGAATGGCTGGGTCCACGATCCTCCTGCTTCGGATTTCACTCCACATGGCCTCCTGGAAGCTGGCAACTTTGCGTTCCCCGTAGGCTTTCCATTGGCGTTTCCGTAAATAAGTCTTTAATGACTCGATGCTCGTGTGACCGGCAGCTAGCTTCGCTACCAGCCAGTTGTAGCCAGAGCCTTCGTAGCTGAACGCAATGAAAGCCTCTCGAAAATCAGAAATAGTAATAGACTCCGGGATAAGATAGACTTTTTTATCAATCTGTTTTGAAGCCAGAGACTGTTCTCGCTCGTTTCGCTCACGAATCCATTGTCGAAGAACGGGCTCGTGACTAATCGTACGATACGTATTGAGATCTAGTGCAAGTATGGAGTTCTCACGCGTGCAATCGACAAACAGCCACGGGGATTGAGCCAAACGACGCAACTTCGCAACCTCGATATGTTGCTCATCAGATTGAATCTTTTGAAGTTTTTGCTGTTCAGTGTCCAACTGTGCCTCTATAAATGCTCTTAATGGACGTGTTCTTTCAATGAGTCTCTGCACGATACGGCCAGGAGACAGCTCAGATTTCTCCAGGCCGACAGCGATCTGCTCGGTGTTGCCACGACTCTTGATGCTCACCACGAGATGGTGTTGTGGAGAGGTTGGATGAGGGCGAATCCATGAACCTTTTACGTCCAAGTCAATTGCCGTCTGAGCGTTCCAGCCAGTTTTTATCAGGAACAGCAATAGTGCGGCTTGGACATCAGCCTTCCGAGGGTAAAGACCAAATACAGGTAGTGCTAGGCTATTAAGTTGCGATGTGTGCTTTCGAGAAAGACGTAGCCCCGGAACGTTGATAGACAAGTGCTTTCCGGATGCTTCCAGATACGCTCGATAAGTTGCATGTACGTCACCTTCCGAGATATTTGTTTCTGCTGCTTCTAATGGAGCTAATACTCGACCGGAGGCGGCAAGAATATCCGCTGTTTCAAAACGGGAAAAGCATGCTCTAAGCCGAAATTTGAGGTCTTGGTAGATTGCAGCGATTGCCTTCTTGTCTGGCAAGCTGTTCTGAACCGGAGGATCCTTGGGAAACTCAACATGCAAATCAGGCAGTCCAGCGTCATTGCGCACGAGATTTAGTGGGCGTAGTAGACATTGGAGATATCTCCTGTCAATTCCTTCGCGCACTGCAAGAGCAGCGTGGAGCTCGTTGATGTGTGCCGCTTCAGAGACTGGCGCAAGGTCTTGGAGACGGTCGAAAAGCCGCCACCATTGTCTGAGTGCATGCAGAGTACCGTTGACCGTTTTCTTTGGAGCCGTCGCGAGTAAGACTCGGTAGTAAGGCGCCAGCTCGGCCACCAGTATGGGGCGGCCCTTAAAGCCAACACCATTTCGCGGATGACTGGCCACCCTGTTCAATGTGCCCACGGCAAACTCGTTCAAATCCAATATGCCGGGCCTGGTCAAATGCGATGTCACAATTCTCAGATTGGAAGCGGGAGGTGGGTTGCCGTCGACTAGGTCGAGTCCCACGGGCGTCGTGGCTTGGCGCTTTTTACGAGTGGGATCAACCATTAGGCATTGCTCTCTTGGCTGGAATGCAACATCGCTTCTAGACTTTGTTCGTAGGCGCAATGTAGGCTGCAAAGAATAAAAGTACGCTCAACCCAAACGAGATACAGCCTGCTAGTTTCTGGACTGAGATGCCCTAGCTGAGGTGTTATCACAAGGTTCAATGTGTCGGTGGCTGAATCGGAAATCCAACCACTAGGTAATAGGTCGTGGGCAAGTGCCATTGTTTTGGTACGGCACTCTAGGGCTTTGAGAAGTGTCTTGCATGCCCAATAATGCCGCCCAGCGTGTGGCGACCACCCCTTGTAGGGCAGTGCTTTGACTGCGGTCCATGCTTCATATATCACCTGTGGGGTGTACGGCAGACCAGTAGCATCTGAAAGGAACAGCTCTTTCAGCTTCTCTCTCTGGCGTTTGCGACGTTCCTCCTGAGTCTTTGCATTGCGCACATATTGCGCTCTGGCTTTGGGTCGACGTAGTTCTCTGTACGCATGAAGTCGTTCGGCGACGGAAATAGGCATTGCAATTTTGCGAGGAGGCCCTTCCTCTCCATCGGGACCTGGGTACTTGGGTCCCTTGGTGCCGTATTTGATAAGTACTTGCACCTGATCTCCAATGACCTCCCAGTCGGAACGGCTTAGGGGCAAGGTATCTACCCTCCACTGGATAAGTTCTTCTCGTCTGATAGCGGTGGATAGCACCAACTCGCACATGAGCGCTTTAGTGGCTCCGCGTTCGATTCGAACACTTGTGAGCCATTTACCTACTTCTTGGTCGGTGGGAATGCGAAGCGAGGCAGGAGACTCCCGAACTGCACCAGCTCGGGCTTGAGCCTGGAGGGGCCGATGTCCGCTAGCACCCATGCTCGAATTTGCGCGGACAAATGTAGACGATGCTATGACATTAAACGGAGATCTCAGTCCTCTATCTCCTGCCCAGCGAAGGAAGTAGCAAGCTTGCGATATTCGCTGATTTACGGTCGATCCTTTGAGCGGATGGCCTTTAATAGCCCACTCGCCTTTAAGCATCTCGGCCTGATATCCCTGGATCAGGTCCTCTGTGTATTTAAGTTTGCGCCAATCTTTGGCTCGATGTTCACACCATTCAATGAAGTTGATCAGCGCATTTGCGATGGTGCCCAGGGACTTTTCGGTGAGGTACTTTTTTCGCACAACGCGGAAGCTGGAGTTCGGTGAGGGGCTCCACTCGGCCAATCCGCGTTCACGAAGGTAGCGACTGGCTTCTGCGTGGTATCTCCAATTCGACGCAAAAATGACTGGAACGTGCGATACAGAAGCGTATCCCTTGGCTACCAATTGCTCTTTATCGGGCCAAAAAAGGTGAGCCATACGCTAAGAGTCCTTCACCTGTTGTGCTCCGCCGCACAGCGGTGCTGATACGTTTTTATATGCCAAGGCGGGCGCTGCGGCAAGCCTCTGGCCCTGAGCGCTCCGAGTGCAGTAACGCTCCTTCAGGACTCAGTCCCCATACAAAAGCGATGGGTTGTTGTAACAGCAGAACACTATGCATTCATGAGCAAGAGTGGATAGAAGGAGCCTGCCTGAGCCAAGACAAAGGATGAGATGTCAGGTGGCTGTGCCGCTTTCACCGCCTGCGTGCGACAGGCTCAAGCGGGTATCAGCGCTTTTTCCGTGTCGCAACTTCATGGCGTGCTGCCGCCATTTCAACCAATTGGGCAATCGTGTTGATATTTCTGGCCGTACCTTGAGCAGCTGCTGCAATCCTGAGCTTGGAACTGCCCATTCCAGCACCATAAGCCACATAGATCTCGCGCCGTCCCAACTGCAGTTGTTCGTCGTTGCGGCCTTTGATCTGGGTCAGCGCGTCTGTTGGTGGTGCTTCATCGAGAAAGATGGCAACAGTGCGGTTGCCCGGGGATTCGGGAAAGGGGTTGTTGGCCAGCACCTCCGTCATCTCCCGGGCCGTGCGCACGATGACATCCACGGGCTTACCCGCATAACTGGCCAGGCGTCGCTCCAATGCCGACTTGAGTTGCTGCTCGGTGCAATCTGCATCCAGCACCACATTGCCGCTGGCAATATAGGTCTGTACCTGCGCAAACCCTTCGGCCTCGCACATGGACTTCAACTCCGCCATGGGGAGTTTGCCGGTTCCGCCGACATTGACGGCCCGTAGCAGAGCGACATAGATGGGCATGACTGATAAATGGAGCGGATCTCGAAGGGGCAGGCGGAGAAATCCCACACGATGTGACGGAGCACCAAGGCGCAAAGAGGATGCTAGCGTATCGCAACAGCCCGCGAGATTAGGTTTGCCTGGATGGAGAGGGTTCAGGAGGACTTGCAGTCCACAATGGATCAGGCTGAGATGGATTTTCCCTTCCACGAGACAGAGATTCCACAGCAGCACCAACCGTGTTTGGCTTGGACCAGAGCCCTGGTCATTGCACGGATTGCTGCTGCATTTCACAGAATTCGCCCAGGCTCAGGCTGCCCTTGTGCCGCCCGCCAGGATTGGCCTGAGCGCTCGTCAGTTCGGATAGAGGCTTGCCGTTTGCCTGGACTCGATTGCCTGCTCGAGACTGGTGCCAGAAACGGCCTGCATGGTAGACGGTGCAGGACTGCCTTGTGCCGAAGCATCCGGCCCGTAGTTGTTGCGGCGCTCGTCTGCGGTCATGGATTGCGGGCATTTAGAACCCGTGATCTCCAGTGCCACGCGAGCGGCGGGATCCATGCAGTCCATTGCCAGAGAAGCTGCCTTCATGCCCTTGTTCCAGAGCTCACGGCTCATTTTCAGGCGTTTGCAATGCTCGTCCGTCCAGGTTGTGCCGAAGCTCACGCCAAAGCCAGGGCCATTGGCACTGCCGCTGCTGCTGCCCATGCAGGTGTCATTGCTGGTCGTGAGATTGGGGCCGTTCACGCTGGGAACGTTCTTCACGGTGTAAGTACCGCTGTACTCGACGATGTTCCTGGATGTCCCGGATACCGTGTTGTTCAGATTCTGGGTGGTGGTTCCGCTGGTCGTGATGTTTTGATCCGAGCTTGAGGTCGACCTGCTTTCGATGCTGGATACTGATCGGCTGTCCGCCGCGGCAACCGGATTCACGATGGTGATGGATTGATTCTGTTGTGCTCCCACTGACGAGGAGCTGGAGAGGCTTTGTGCACTGCTATCGGCATTCTGCGCAAAGCTGCACAAAGGGACACAAAGGCTTAGCAAGGCTATTGAGGCTTTCATGCTGTTTCTCCTTTGTCCCCGAGTCTTGACTTGGGACGCCTCAACTCGGGGGCAATACAACTGAGTTCACGGACTTTATCTAGTTGGCGGCCGAGTTCGCCCATCCATAAGCATTGCCCGAAGTTCCACCACCATTGGAGCCTCCGAAGGCTGTGCCCAGGCTGAAGCCGGTAGTTGTCGCGTTGCCGACAGAGGAGGCGCCGGAGTTATTGCTGGTCGAGGTTCCTCCCGGGCCCGAGATCGCCTGCGAGTTCCCGCCAAAGTTGGAGTTGGTATGGGCAGTGCTGTTCACCACCGCAATGCCGTTGCCGATGGATGCAGTTCCAGCCACATTGTTGGTGCTCGAGTTGGCGTAGCCTCCGGCGCCACCGCTGACCAACTTGCCGGGAGCGTGGCCGAGGTAATTGCTACCTACGTCCGAATGTGCGTTGGCGTTGGTGGTTCCGTAGCCGCCGGCAACGCCGCCTCCGCTGGTCGCAGCAAGACTGCTGACGGTTCCTGTGGTGGAGGCGCTTCCGCCGACACTCGATTGCCCCGAGGCCACAGGCCCCCAAGAGCCGGTGGTGCCGGTGCTGGTTCCAAAGCCGCTTGCTTGAGCGCTGGCCGTCGCACTATTGAAGCTCACAGCGCTGCCTGTGCCGGAGCTGGCAACCGAGGAATAAGTTCCTGAGGACGCATTGGTCCCCGTATTGGTCGCAGCAGATGCCACACCAGCCAAGGCAGCAACCGCCATGACAATCAAAGACTTTTTCATGATCATTCCTTTGAATAGCGAGTTCTCAAACCACGGGGATGAATTCAGGCGAAAGACCATTTGCCAGTGCACAATGATCAATGCCAACCGGAGTTGCGTTTTGGCTTCGCAGATGCCTGTTCCAAAACGTTCTTTCGGTTAATGGCAGTTTCAATAAGCCGGATGAAAACAGAAATACCTTGTTTGGGCACGAACTAGGATTCTGTTGATCTGCTATCGTTATTTGTGCAATTTATTGAAATATAGAACTGCATTGCTATCAACAATGAAGCGAAATCAGATGATTCCATTATTGTTTTTAAGTGTAAATTTCAAAACAATATAATTGTCTATATTTAGATGGCTGTATACGAATATTTTCCGAGAAGAAAGCAATCTTGTTCTTTTCGATTTTTAATACCAATATCCAGTGGTTTTTAATTGTAAATAATGTACTGTCCCATTTGATTGAATAGTATTTCGTGGATTTATTACCTTTTTTGAGTTTTCGGAGAAGCTGAAAGACGATCACTCAGGAGCGGTGCTTGTGGTTTGTCATGTCCGATGTCAGGGCGAGCCTAATCCGGCCCAGATTCTTGTTGCAAGCCAATGGCCGGCAATACGGTTGCTCCTTGCTAGGTTCAAGATATCGCCGCAAGTTGTTGGCAGTCGTTTCAATGCCATCCCTCGTAGGCGCGAGCGACGGGACTTTCCATCCCGATCGCCCGCCAGAGCTTTAGGCCCTTATCAAGCCTTTCTCACTCTCACTGGCAGCCCTTGCCTGACCACTGCCCCCGATACCCAGTCGATCCAGACATTGTCCTTGGCAGGTCGGGTCGGATCGACAAAGCCCAGAGCATTGAGATTCACGCCATTGCCGTGCTGTGGGTTGGCATGGGTGGGCTGGCCGTCAACCTTGTGGGCCACGGTGCCCAGTTGCTTGTGACCGTAGCCGTGCTCAATGGCGATCGCACCGGGCGCGATACCAGCGCGTACCAAGGCCACGCCTTGGAGTTTACCGCCAGGGGTGCTGAGTTCGATGTGGTCGCCATTGGCGATGCCCAGCTTTGCCGCATCGGCCTTGTTGATGCTCACAGGATTGTGCGGATGCACCTGGCGCAGGCGTGAGGCGGCGATGGACATGCTGCTCATCAAGTTGGACTTGTAGCTGGTCATGGTCAGCGGCCAGTCTTGCTCGGAAAACACTTGGCGCATGTCCGAGCCATCGGCCAGGCGCGTGGGGTACCAGGTGGGGCAGCCGCTGTAACGCTCGCCGGTCATGGAGTGGCGCATTCTGGACAGACCATCGTGCCAGAACGTGGCCGGGAACTTGGCCTGCAGCTTGAGCTGGTCGCCCTTCCAGGCGTCTTCGACCTTGTCGAAGCGACCGCCACGGCTCATGACCATGGCGACGCGGCGCACTTCCTCAGGGGCGACACGCTTTTGCAGCGACGGCATCCACTTCTCGAGGCCGGTGATTGCGATGTCGTCATCGCTGGCTTCGGGCACGGACTTGCCCGCCTGGTAGGCGATATTGCAGATGCCGCGCAGATAGAAGTCTTCGGCGTTTTCCAGATCGAGCGGCTCGCCGTCTTTGGTGGACATGGCATTCTTGCCAAAACCAGGCAGACCCAGTTGCTTGGCAACGGCAAAGACAAAGCTCTCGAAGCTGATGGGCTGACCGTCGGCCGTTTTAGCGGTAGCGGCATCGACGGTGGGCCAGCGCACCGTGCTGCTTTTAGCCACCACGTCGGCCCATGGCGCGCCAATGCCCCAGCTCTCATAGGTGACGGTGTCTGGCACGATGTAGTCAGCCAGCGCCGAGGTCTCGTTGATGAAAGGATCCACCGAGACAAACAGCGGCAGCTTTTTCACGTCCTTGACCGAGTCGGCCAGCGCATTCTCGAAACCGCACATGGAGTAGATGGGGTTGCTGATGTGGTTGATCCAGGCCTTGACCGGGTAGGGGTAGCCCAGCATTCCGGCGGCCAGCATCTCGCTGGAAAGGCCGCCGGGCGCGGGGTACCAGGGCGCCTTGGCGGGGTAGGGATTCTGGCCCGCTTCTTTCTTGCGTCGGAACTCGCTGGTCTTCTCGTAGGGGAACTTGGTGCGGGACAGGCTCACGCCCTTGGGTTTGACGGCACCTTCAAACTGCGCAAAGTTGTAGCGTGGGCCGGGGCCGAAGGGGCCAAATGGCCCTGCGTCCATCACCCAGCCGCCGCGTACGTTCAAGTTGCCGATCAGGTTGTTGAGCATGGCGATGGCGTAGGCGGTGTAAAAGCCGGAGCCATTCATGGTGCCGCCGTGGGAGTTGGCCACGGCCTGTTTGCCATGACTGGTGAACTCGCGCGCCAGGTCTTCGATCTCCTTTACGGGCACGGCGCAAAGAGCAGCGTATTCCTCCAGCGTCTTTTTGTGCGCTTCAGTGCGCAGTTTGACGAAGGCGGTGCAGACAGCAATCGGAGTGGGTTCTTCGGTCGCATCCGCAGCCTTGCGGGGAGTGAATTCACGCTCCACGATCAGCTCGGCGCTCTGGGCCACGGTGTGCGCGGCCAGCGATCCATCGGCCAGTTGCACTACAAACACGTCTTCGGCGGGTGTTTTTTCGTCCACTGGCTCCGGCATGGGCAGGCCAATGTCCGCGCCGCGCAAGAACTGGCCAAAGCGGGGGTGCTTGGGTTCGTTGATGAGCAAGTGCGTGGCGTTACTCCACGAGGCCTCGCCCACTGCTGCCATGGCGGTGGGGCCGGGCTGGGTCAGAAACTGCTTGTCATAGCGCTCGTTGTCGATGATCCAGCGGATCAGACCCATGGCCAGCGCCAGGTCGCTGCCTGGTTTGACGGGCAGCCAGCGGTTGTTGTCACCTGCCGCATGGCTGGACGAAGTGGGCAGCATGGGTGAAACCACTACATATTTATAGGTGTTCTCGCTACGCGAACGGGCTTCTGCCAGCTCGCGGCCCACGCGCTGGAACGGGTTGCCGGACTGGGCCGGCGAGGTGCCAATGAACAGGCCAAATCGCGAATTCTTCCAGTCAGGCTTGCCGTGGGGCATGCCGGCCATATCGCCCAGCGCCGCGCCCGTGCCCACACGGTAGGTCTGGCCGCAGTAGGAGCCGTGGTTGGACACATTGATGGTGCCGAACGATTGTTTGGCAAAGCGGTTGACCAGCGGGGTGCGACCTTCGTTGGCGGCCTCCGTCACCAGCAGCTGGTTGGACTTGGGGCCGTATTCGGGATTGGCTTCATCGATCAGCGTGTTGACGTCGCGGATGGCGCGCAGACCGTCCACATGGCCTTCGCCGAAGAGATCGCCGCCTTCGCAGATTTCCTGAACCAGCTCTTCGAGCGTGATGCTTTTCCACTGGCCGGAGCCACGTGGGCCCACGCGCTTGAGCGGCTTGAGCACGCGGTGGGGAGCTTTTTGGTGCTCGAGCATGGCCGAGCCGCGGGCGCAACTGGTGGCACGGCCTTCCAGGCCGTTGTCACCGCCCAGCATGGCATAGACCTCGCGCACCGGCGTTTCCATGGGCGCGGGGTGGGTTGTGGCCAGCGGGTGATAGGGGTTGCCGGCGATACGGATGATACGGTTGTCGGCGGTGTCGACGCGCACACGCACGCCGCACTGTGTCCAGCAGCCCAGACATGAGGAGGGGCTGACCACCTGTCCGGGCTGGGTCGTCAGCTTGCCGCTGGCGGGGTCGATACGGAATTCGGGCGTCAGCGAGTTGCCGCGCGTGGCGCTCTGGGTGGTTTTACCCGAGCTGCCGGAGATCAGCCCTTTGGCTCCCTTGGCCACGGTTTCGCCATAGCCTGCGGCAAAAGCCGCCAGGCCGCCAGCCACGGCGCCGCCGCGCAGCAGCAGGCGGCGACGGGCGACATTGGCGTCATCTTGAGATTGTTCAGGGGAGAGTTTCTTGTCTGTCATGGTCTTGCCCTTTGTGCTAGGGAAGGGCAAGCGCTGCAGCGTTTCTATGGTTTTGATAGCTGCTGGCGCCTGCGGGAATTGCGGTAGAGGCCTATTTAGCTTGAAGTGTTAGGCTGTGGCGAGGGGCTTGCGAGCGGGGAACAGCTCCAGCGCCCAGGTGGCCAGCGCAACCAGTGCCACGCATAGGCCTGCCATGCCCAGCATGCCCATCAGGCCCTCACCGCCCAGAGGCATGCTGTACAGATACAGGCCTGCTCCAAACTTGGGCACGCCCTGCACGCCCATGAACAGTGCCCAGCGGAAGGCCCAGGCCGATGCCGCCAGGCCGGTGCCCAGCACCAGGGTGTAGCCCTTGGCTGCCAGACGATGCTCGCCGCGCAGCAGGGCCATCACCACGACTGCGCCAAACACGGCCGAGCCCAGCATGGAGATGCGCCAGACAGGGAACTCATTGAACAGGCGCACAGCCATGTCAAATGAAGGGCTCTGGCCCGCGATGCCGGCAATTCCCCAGGTCAGGGCACTGGCAATCAGGCCGGTGGCCAGCCACAGGCCCAGATTGCGCAGCCCTTGCAGGGCTGCAGCATCGGGCTGCAAGGCTCGGGGCAGGAAGCGGTAGAGCACAAAGCCCATGCCCACAGTGGCCAGCCAGCCGCTGAGTGCCAGATTGATCGGTACCCACAGTGTGTTCCACAGTGGGCGCGAGCGGATGACCATGATTTCGGCTCCCGTATAGACCAAGATGCTGAGCGTGGACAGCACCAGTACAGGCACCAGCAGGCGCATCAAACGCTGCTTGCCAAGCCACCACAGCACGCACATCAACACGCACAGCCCGACAAACGTGGGCATGAGCACGGCACCCAGGCTCATCCACGACCAGGGCGTGAGGTGGGCATAGAAATGCCAGAAGCGCGCAGGCTGGTGCAGGTCGGCCAGCAGGGCCACAGGTGCGGCAATCGCACTCATGGCCAGCACCAGCACCGCTGTGGGCAGTAGACGCTGGAGCAAGCCTTGGGCCGGGCCGAACGCACAGGCCGAAGTCAGCAGTGCGGCCCCCGTGGCCATGCCGACCAGAAAGAAATACTGCACGGCCCATGGCAGCCATGCCGCTTCGTAGGCCGGGGTCAGGAGTTCAATGATTTGCATGAGGGCACTCCTTTCACAGATGTTCGGCAACAAGGCGAACCGTGGCCTGACCATCGACACCGTTCACAAACTCATCGGGCAGACCGATGTAGAAGACGTGCGGCTTGGTCTTCATGCCGGGCTTGAGGACCTTGATATCGTCCTTGTGAGCATTGATGCGCTGGTTGATTTCGCTGTGTGCGTCGTTCAGATCGCCAATCACGCGCGCGCCACCCACGCAGCTTTCCACGCAGGCGGGCAGCAGACCGGCTTCCAGGCGGTGTTCGCAGAAGGTGCATTTGTCGGCAGTCTGCGTTTCGTGATTGATGAAGCGCGCGTCGTAGGGGCAGGCCTGCACGCAATAGCCGCAGCCCACGCAGCGCTCGTTATCGACAAGAACGATCCCGTCGGTGCGCTGAAATGTGGCTTGCACCGGGCAGACGGGCACGCAAGGCGGTTCGTCGCAGTGGTTGCATAGCCGCGGCAGACTGACCATGGCGGCAGCCGTGTCGCCGGCCTGGTCGATTTCGTATTGCAGCACCGTGGTGCGGAACTGGCCGATGGGGGGCTGGTTTTCGACCGAGCAGCTCACTGTGCAGGCCTGGCAGCCAATGCATTTGCGCATATCGACCAGCATGCCGAAGCGCTTGCCTTGCATGCCGGGTCGGCGCAGGGGCTGGAAGCTGGGGTCGCCGGGCAGCGCTGCGCGGGCGCTGCCCGCAACACCGAGGCTGGCGGCCATGGCAATCAAATCCTGCAAAAAACCGCGCTTGGTGGGCGCAGTCACTGCCTGCTGAGGTGCCTGGGTAATGGATGGAGTGCTGCAGGTGCAGGCCGAACTGCTGGTTGCGCAGTCGGAGAGTTCTCGTTTCTGAAGTGGCATGGCCCTTCCTTTCATCGTCGCACTGGCACCAGAAAACCCTGATGCTTTAAACATAAAAGAGTATTAAATTAATATCTTTTATGTCTAATTGACTATATGAAAGTTGCCGTTTGCGCCACTTGATTTGAGTCAAGTCTTCGCTTGCTTAAGCGTTTTTTGAATGGAACTCCCGCAAGCAGATGACTTGTTGCCGAGCATGCAGCCACTTTATTAATGAACTGTTAAGCAATCAGTGTGTTGCCGTATGTAATCCGCTTTGCTTGGCGGCAGATGCTGGAGGTCAAGCTATGCATGCACGGCATGCCTGAGCTCGGGCTGAGGTCGCTCTGCTGCGCCAACGTAAAGGCTGCTGCAGCAAACAGATTGGTTTGGAGCCTTGAACGGCTTTATATTCCTTGACATGCGGCAGTTTCGTTGCTGTCCGACAGTGCCGCAGGCCCGTGAGTTTCTTGGAGACGGTGCGTTTTCTGTAAGATGTTCACATGCTGCAGGTTTTATGAGCGGTCGGCCCTGATGCTTGCTGTCTCGCAGCTATCTTGGTGCACTGCCAAGTGCATGCGATATTCCAATTTCGTCACATTGAAAGGATCGATATGTCACGCTCTGTTTCCGACGCCGTTTCCACCGCCCAAGACGATCTGGAAAAACTGGTCAGCGATCTGCGCGGTCTGCTGTCTGCCCGTGAACTGGACAAGCTTCCTGAAATCAGCGTGCTTCGTCAGCGCATCGACGACGGCATGGCCAACGTGCGCGAGTCTGCCGTGCGTGCGGCTCAGGACGCCGCTCGTCAGGCGCGCGAAGCTGCCGATGTGGCGGATCGTTATGCCCACGACGAACCCTGGCGCGTCGCCGGTGCCGCGCTGGCAGTGGGTGCACTGCTGGGTTTCATGCTGGGCCGTCGCTAAGCATTGCTGAGCTGCAAAAGGACAAGTGCCTGTGAATTTGATTTCACTACTAGGTCTTGATTCCCTGCTGGAGCGCTGGCGTGCCAATCTCAACGAGGCCGCGATCGCGGCCGAAGATCGTGTTGATCTTGCGCAGCTTGAGTGGCAACAGCACAAGCGCAGCATGCAAACGCTGGCGGTGCTGGCCATTGTGCTCGGCGCACTTACCGTGGTTGTGCTCATTGTCCTGTCCATGGCTGTGCTCGTGCAGTTCTGGGATAGCGAGCATCGTCAGCTGGTGGCGTGGCTGCTGGTCGGTGGCTGGGTTCTGGTCTGGGGCCTGGGGCTGTGGCGACTGCTGGCAGCTGTCAATCAACTCTCCAGTCCATTCAGGCTCACGCGGCGCGAGCTCAAATCGGATTGGCAGGCGATGAAGGAGAGGATTTAGCATGAACAGCATCTCTCCCGATTCGCGATCCACAGAGTTGGAGCCCGTCAAGCCCGCAGGCATGGATGCTCGGCTCTGGGATGAAGCGACCGCCGAGCAAAAGCTGGTGCTGTCGCGCATTGCCAAGCAACGCGCGCGCATCAAGGCCCGAGCCGCTGCCAAGGCGCAGGCGCTGGCCTTGCGCAGCACGCAGCCTGCGCATGTGGACGCCGATGCTCCCCTGCCCGAACGCCTGCTGTCTTTTGTGCGTCTGCATCCGCTGGCAACGGCGGCAGCGGGGGGCTTGCTCATGGTTCTCGGGCCGCGCAAGCTGATTCGCTGGGGCAGCGCAGCACTGCCCTGGATTCTCAAGCTGCAGCAGCGCGCACGCGGCTGAAGGGGGCCCAAAAAAACAGCCCGTCAAGCTCAGGCATGACGGGCTGTTTCTTTGTGCGCAGCCAGGCCACGCGTCAAGTTCAGTGCATATGGGCGATGGCCTGGGCGGCTTCGGTCACAAGATCGGGGCCGCGATAGATCAGGCCGCTGTAGATCTGCACCACATCAGCACCTGCGCGGATCTTGCTCACGGCGTCGGCGCCGCTCAGGATGCCGCCCACGCCAATAATGGGAAAGCGGCTGCCAAGGGCTGAGCGCAGCTGGCGAATGATCTGGTTGCTGGCTTCGAGCACGGGCGCGCCGGACAGTCCGCCAGCTTCTTCGGCATGCTGCAGACCCTTGACGGCATCGCGGCTGATGGTGGTGTTGGTGGCAATCACGCCATCCATGCCGTGGCGCTCCAGCGTTGCCGCAATCACGCCGACCTGCTCTTCATCGAGGTCGGGAGCGATCTTCACGAATACCGGCGTGCGCTTGCCATGCTGGCTGGAAAGCTGTTCGCGGCGATTGGCAATCGCACCCAGCAGAGCATCCAGCGCCTCGTCGCTTTGCAGGGCACGCAGATTCTTGGTGTTGGGTGAGCTGATGTTGACCGTCACATAGTCGGCATGAGGGTACACGCCGTCCAGCGCCTTGATGTAGTCGCTGGTGGCCTCTTCGATGGGGGTTGTGGCATTCTTGCCGATGTTCAGGCCCAGCAGCATGGCGCTGCCATTGGCGCGCACTTGCGAGCGACGCACATTGGCCAGAAATGCATCCAGGCCTTCGTTGTTGAAGCCCAGACGGTTGATCAGTGCATTCTTTTCGGGAATGCGGAACATGCGGGGCTTGGGATTGCCGGGCTGGGGGCGGGGCGTGACAGTACCCACTTCCACAAAGCCGAAACCCATGGCGGCCAGCGCATCGATGCAGCGCGCATTCTTGTCCAGGCCTGCGGCCATGCCCACACGGTTCGGGAACTTGAGGCCCGCCAGCTCGATGGGGTCGTTGATCAGAGGGCGCGCCCAGGCCTTTTGGAGCAGGGTATTTTGACCCTTGGCCATGAAATTCATGGTGAGGTCGTGGGCCGCTTCGGGGTCCATGCCGAAAAGAATAGGACGCGTCAGTGAGTAAGGAATAAGAGACATGGGGATAATCGCAGGATTACCTGGATTTTCCCTCATGACGACATCTGCTGCACCTCTTTCTCAAGATGAACTGAAAACTTTGGTCGGACAAGCTGCCCTGAAATATGTGGTCGCCGGTGAAATTGTGGGCGTGGGCACAGGCTCCACGGTCAACAAATTCATTGATGCACTGGCCACTATCAAGGATCAGATTCCTGGCGCCGTCTCCAGCTCCGTGGCCAGTACCGAGCGCCTGAAGGCCCTGGGCATCAAGGTGTTCGATGCCAATGAAGTCACCAGTCTGGCTGTCTATATCGACGGTGCCGACGAGATCGACGGCAAGGGCCATATGGTCAAGGGCGGTGGTGCGGCGCTGACGCGCGAGAAGATCGTGGCTGCGCTGGCTCAGCGTTTTGTCTGCATTGCCGATGAGTCCAAGCGCGTGCCGGTGCTGGGTAATTTTCCGCTGCCCGTGGAGGTCATTCCCATGGCAGCGGCCCAGATCGCTCGTCGCTTTGAAGCCATGGGCGCTGACGTGACGGCGCATATTCGCATGAAGGATGGTGCGCCGCTGGTGACCGACAACGGCCAGCATATTCTGGATGTCCGTGGTCTGAAGATCGCCGAGCCGCTGGCCTTCGAGTCCGAAGTCAACCAGTGGCCCGGCGTCGTGACCGTCGGCGTGTTTGCCCACCAGAAGGCTGCGGTGTGCCTGCTGGGAACCGCACAAGGCGTGCAGACGCTGGAATACTAAGCAGCAATCTGCGGCCGGAAAGCCATCTGCTTGTGCAGGTGGCTTTTTTTTGTGAAATTGATAGCTGCTAATGCCTTATGGGTAAGCGTTAGAGGCTGATTTAATTGAAAGTTTCTGCCCCCTAGAAGCGCAGGCCTGCGGGGTTTTCGGGCGTGGGCGCGCCAGGGGGCGGGGCTGCTGGCGCCGTGATGCGTGCAGGACGCTCGGCGGGCTTGGCTGCTTCGGCAGCGGCTGCTGCCGGCGCGGTCAGGGGCCTGGCTGCGGGAGCTTTGTAGCTCTTCGGCAACTGGGGCTGCTTGGGGTAGCCGGCCGCGCTCAGATACTGGTCCCAGCTGTCGGCGCCAAAACCCTTGAGGTGCTGGTTGCCGATGGTGGCAAAGGGCAGGCTGTCCTGCCCGCTGAGCTTTCTGAGCGCCGCCACATCGCTGCTGGTATCTATGCTGCGCTCGTTGAACGGGATGCCGCGGTTTTGTAGATGAGACCGGGCCTCGTCGCAGGGCTCGCAGTCCTTGCCCGTATAGATCGTGACGGGATAGCGGTTGGCAGTCTGGCGCAAGTCGTAAGGCAGTTGCGCGTTGGCCGAAGACGCCGGGCCATCGGCGTTGCTCACGGCTTCGGCACTGGGCTTGGCGTTGGGGCCGATGGCCCGGTCGGAATAGGTGACCCGCCCGTCAGGGCCCACGCTGCGGTAGAGATTCTGAGCCAGGCTGACTCCGCTCGCCAATGCGGCAAAGGTGGCTACAAGCATTGTCAGCAGCAGGGCGTTGCCGGAGGTCGGCTTCTCGGCCGAAGGCCGGGCAATGAAAGATCGTGACATCTCAATCTTGGTCAATGAAGTGGTTTGAGGGTGCAAGCGCCAATGGGCAGAGCATAGCTTGCATGGAGGACTGTCTGCTCCCATGCTCAGGCTTGTCTTGATCTGACCTCGTTGCGTGAGTCAGCTTGCGTCAGTCTTGGGTCTCTCTTATCGGGGCAATGGCAGGCATGAAAAAGCGCCCGGGCAGGGCGCTTTTGGGCAGGAGGCAGCAGAAGGCTCAGGCGGCCTGGCTCATGCCTTGGTGGCGAAGCAGGGCGTCAATCTGCGGCTCGCGGCCACGGAAGGCCTTGAAGGACTCCATGGCAGGGCGGCTGCCGCCGGCTTCCAGAATCGACTCGCGGTACTTGCGGCCGGTCTCGGGGT
Source organism: Comamonas sp. HJ-2 (assembly GCF_053615495.1). Taxonomy (NCBI): domain Bacteria; kingdom Pseudomonadati; phylum Pseudomonadota; class Betaproteobacteria; order Burkholderiales; family Comamonadaceae; genus Comamonas; species Comamonas sp. HJ-2. The sequence goes on from NZ_JBSIFD010000023.1 coordinate 24,637, forward strand.
TGGGCGAGCCATCGGCCAACATGGTTTCTTCAAAAGCCGCATAGGCGTCCGCGCTCAGCACCTCGGCCCATTTGTAGCTGTAGTAACCGGCGGCATAGCCGCCGGCAAAGATATGGCTGAAAGTGTGTGCCATGCGGTTGTAGGCTGGCGATTGCAGCACGGACACCTCGGCGCGCACCTGGTTCAGCAGCGCCATGAAGTCGTCTGCCGGATTGTGCTCGGTGTGCAGGAGCATGTCGAACAGCGCGAACTCGATCTGGCGCAGGGTCTGCATGCCGGACTGGAAGTTCTTGGCCGCAATCATCTTGTCGTACAGCGCGCGGGGCAAGGCCTCGCCCGTGTCCACATGGGCAGTCATGTGCTTGAGCACATCCCACTCCCAGCAGAAATTTTCCATGAACTGGCTGGGCAGCTCGACGGCATCCCATTCCACGCCGGCAATACCCGAGACATCGCGTTCGTTGACCTGCGTGAGCATGTGGTGCAAACCGTGGCCGGTTTCGTGGAACAGGGTGATCACGTCATCGTGCGTGAGCAGCGCGGGTTTGCCGTCTACGCCGGATGCGAAATTGCAGACCAGATGGGCCACGGGCGTTTGCAGCTGATGGGTGTCGGGGCGCAGCCAACGCGTGCGCACATCGTCCATCCAGGCGCCGCCGCGCTTGCCCTTGCGCGCCTGCGGGTCCAGATAGAACTGGCCGACCAACTGTGGGCCTTGTGCGCTGGAGCGCTCGATGCGGTAGAACTCCACGCAGGGGTTCCAGACCGGAGCTTCATCGCGGCGGATGGATACTTCGAACAGGGTCTCGACAATCTTGAACAGGCCGGCCAGCACCTTGGGGGCTGGAAAATATTGCTTGAGCTCCTGCTCGCTGAAGGAATAGCGAGCTTCCTTGAGTTTTTCGCCGATGAAGGCCCAGTCCCAGGGTTGGGGGTCGGCAATGCCGAGCTCAGTCCTGGCAAAAGTGCGCAGATCGGCCACGTCCTTTTCGGCATAGGGGCGGGCGCGTTGCGCCAGATCGCGCAGAAAGTCTATGACCTGCTGGGGCGAATCGGCCATCTTGGGCACGATCGAGACTTCGCCGAAATTGCTGTAGCCCAGCAACTGGGACTCTTCCAGGCGCAGGGCGAGAATTTCCTTCATCACGGCGGTGTTGTCAAAGCGCTTGCCGTCGCCCTCGGCCTGGTCGGAGGCCCGGGTCACATAAGCCTGATAGATCTTTTCGCGCAGTGCGCTGCTCTTGGCAAACTGCATCACCGGCAGATAGCTGGGCATCTTAAGCGTCAGCTTGTAGCCTTCCTTGCCATCGGCTTCGGCGCCGGCCTTGGCCGCAGCGATCACATCGGCCGGAACGCCGTCCAGCTCGTCAATCCTGGCGTAATAGGCAAAGGCATCGGTGGCGTCCAGCGCGTTCTCGCTGAATTTCTGGGCCAGCTCGGCCGAGCGGGCCTGAATCTGCGCAAAGCGTTCCTTGGCAGCGCCCTGCAGTTCGGCGCCCGAGAGCACAAAGCCGCGCATGGCATGGTCCCAGGCGGCGCGCTGCTCCTTGTTGAGGCTGGCCGGGTCAATGGCCTTGTACTTGGCGTACAGGCGTTCATCGGCGCCCAGATTGGTCCAGAACTCGGTGACCTTGGGCAGGGCTTCGTTATAGGCAGCGCGCAACTCCGGGGTGTCGGCAACGCTGTTGAGGTGATTGATGGCCGACCAGGCTGTGCCCAGCTTTTCAGTCGCCACGTCCAGCACGGCAGAGATGGCCTCCCACTGTGCGGGGAAGTCCGGTGCAACCACGGTCTCCAGCGCCTCGCTGGCACGGGCCAGCAAAGTGTCGATGGCGGGTGCCACATCCGCAGGCTGAATGCGGTCAAACAAGGGCAGGGAGGAGGATTCGAGAAGTGGATTGCTCATGCTGTATTAAGTGCCGGCAAGGTCGGGAAAATCAAGCGCTCTCAGGGTATTTATTGCTATCGCCTTCATAGCGTCAGCCTGTGGTCAGAAGCGTGCTCGCGCCAGGACTGCGTGCAAGCGCCACCGCGCAGCAAAGCTGTCGTCCCCCTCATGCGATCAGAGCCAGAGAGGGAGAGGCCGCGGGGCGGCTCGGAGGGCGTCAGCCTGCGGCGCGCTCTGCCGATTCCATGGTGTTGACCAGCAGCATGGTAATTGTCATGGGGCCGACACCACCGGGCACAGGGGTGATGTAGCCAGCAACTTCCTTGACGCCGTTGAAGTCGACGTCGCCGCAGAGCTTGCCTTCGGCATTGCGGTTCATGCCTACGTCGATGACCACGGCACCGGGCTTGACCATGTCGGCGGTCAGCACATCCACCTTGCCCACGGCCGCGACGATGATGTCGGCCTGGCGTGTCATGGCAGCCAGATCGGCGGTGCCGCTATGGGTGACGGTGACCGTGGCATTGGCGGCCAGCAGCATCATGGCCATGGGCTTGCCCACGATGTTGGAGCGGCCGATGACCACGGCGTGCTTGCCGCGCAGATCCTTCATGCCGATGGATTCCAGCATCTTCATGCAGCCATAGGGCGTGCAGGCCTTGAAGCCGACTTCGCCGACCATCAGTGCGCCGGCGCTGGCCACGTGGAAGCCATCCACGTCCTTGGCGGGGGAGATGGTTTCGATGACCTTGTGGTCGTCGATGTGCTTGGGCAGGGGCAACTGCACCAGGATGCCGTGAATGCTGGGGTCGTTGTTCAGCGCTTCGACACGTGCCAGCAGTTCGGCTTCGGTCATGGAGGCATCGTACTTTTCCAGCACCGAGTGGAAGCCCACGTCTTCGCAGGCCTTGACCTTGTTACGCACGTAGACCTGGGAAGCCTGGTTGTCGCCCACCAGAACTACGGCCAGCCCGGGCGTGACGCCCTTGGCCTTGAGCGCTGCCGCGCGGGTGGCGACTTCCTTGCGCAGTTGTTCGGAGAGGGCTTTGCCGTCGATGAGTTGGGCTGTCATTGCTGGAGTACCAATAAAAAATGCTGCTAGCCCTTGATGAACAAGCACTAGCAGCTATCAGAATAGGAGTTGGCTAAAGCGCGAGGCCTGGCCAGTGCTCCTTGGATTATCTCGCGATTGGAGTGGCTTCCGATTTCGCGGGGAGCACTTAATTGACGGCAGCCGCCGCTTTGGCCGCAGCGCTGGTCTGGCCCTGGCCCAGTGCGATCTTGAGCAGATCGGCCACAGTGTTGGCGTTGAGCTTTTCCATGATGTTGGCGCGGTGGGCTTCCACGGTCTTGATGGAGATGCCCAGATCGTCGGCGATCTGCTTGTTCAGGCGGCCGGCAACGATGCGCTCGAGCACCTGGGCTTCGCGGCCCGTGAGCTTGGCCAGCAGCGCATCGCGGCTGGCGGCCTGCTGGTGGCCGGTAAAGGCTTCGCGGGCGTGATCCAGCATGCGCTCGACCAGACCCAGCAGCTCTTCTTCGTTGAAAGGCTTCTGGATGAAGTCCAGCGCGCCTTTCTTCATGGTGTTCACGGCCATGGGCACATCGCCGTGGCCGGTGATGAAGACGATGGGCAGAGGAGACTTGCGCTCAATCAGTCGGTCCTGCAGTTCCAGGCCGGTCATGCCGCCCATGCGGATGTCGACGATCAGGCAGGCCACTTCACGCGGGTCGTAGCGCGACAAAAAGGTCTCGGCGGAGTCAAAGCAACGCACGCGGTAGTCCTTGCCTTCCAGCAGCCATTGCAGCGAATCACGGACTGCTTCGTCGTCGTCAACTACGTAAACAGTGCCTTTTTTGGGAATCAAACTCATGCAATCGTCCTCTTTATGGGTTCGCTTGTCGTGGTGAGTGTTGTCGTCTCCACACCCGTTGCCAACGGTAGCCAGAATGAGAACCGGCAACCAGTGACTTCGCTTCCATTGTAGAGGTTCTCGGCATGCATTCGACCCTGATGTGATTCGACAATCGAGCGGCAAAGGTTCAGGCCTATGCCCATGCCTTCGCTCTTGGTGGAGAAGAAGGCTTCGAACAAGTGTTCCAACACTTCCGGCGGCAGGCCCTTGCCCGTGTCTTCCACGGTGAACTCCACACCCGGCAGGCTTTCAAAGACCTGAGGGCGCACGCGCAGTTCCACATTGCGTTGACCCAGCGGGCGGTCGGACATATCAATGGACTCAGCACTGTTTTTCATCAAATTAATGAGAACCTGCTCGATGAGGATGGCATCGGCCATTACTGGCGGCATGCGTTCGGCAATATGCGAGGTCAGCTGCACATTGCGGCGGCGCAGCTCGATACCGGCCAGCTCCAGCGCCTCGTTCACCATCTCGCCTACCTGGGCCAGCATGCGATTGGGCTCGCTCTTTTTCACGAAGGAGCGGATGCGCTGAATGATCTGCCCAGCACGCTGTGCCTGATGTGCTGTCTTTTCCAGTGCGAACTTCATCTGTTCGGGTGTGAGCGTGCCGTTTTCCAGGCGCGTCAGCATGCCGGAGCTGTAATTGCTGATGGCGGTCAGGGGCTGGTTGAGCTCGTGCGCCACGCTGGATGCCATCTCTCCCATGGTGATGAGGCGGCTGGCGGTCTGGGCCTTTTCAGCCTGAGCCGCAGCCTGTTCCTCGGCCAGGCGGCGCTGGGTGATGTCGGTGGCAATCACCATCTGGGCCAGGCGGCCGTCCACCCAACTCAGATAGCGCGAGCGGACTTCCAGCCATTTGCCCAGGCTGGGCACGAAGATCTCGGCGTTCTCGCTGCGTGCGGCAGTCAGCGTGTCCGTGGGCAAGCCCATGAGGCCGTCTTCGTTCTCGGCTTCGGGCTGGTGGCGAACCGGTAGCTTGCCAGCCTGGGCGACCAGTTGCAGATGTCCTTCGGTGTGCGAGCCAAACCACTGGCGGTACAGCTTGTTGGCAAATAGCAGTTCGGCACTTCCAAGAGGGGCCACGGAAACAGAGGCATCCAGCGCCTCCAGCACAATGGTGAAGCGCTCGTATGAGGCAGACAGCTGTTCGCGAATCCGGTTGGGCTCGGTAATGTCCGTCATGGACGACATCCACCCCGTATGCTGGCCGTGGGCATCAATCAGCGGCGATACATACAGGCGCGCGTCGAACAGGCTGCCGTTCTTGCGCTTCACACGTACCTGAAAGCCGCCAACGATGGTCTTGCCCGACAGCTCTTCGCGCAGCTGTGAATGCAGATTGTCGTAGTCGTTATCGGGCCAGTAGGAATAAGGTGGAACCTGGCCGACCAGATCCTTCTCGCTCCAGCCCGTCATCTGGCAGAAGGCCGCGTTCACATAGGTAATGCGACCGTGCAGATCCAGTGCTCGCATGCCCGTCAGCACGGAATTCTCCATGGCACGGCGGAAGTTGGTCTCGGCCACCAGGGCCTCCTGGGCACGCTGACGGCGGCGTGTGTGGCGCCAGGTGGCCAGCAGCAGCCAGGCCGTCATGGCCGACAAGGTGCCCACCAGCCAGAACAGGCCGCTACCGACTACGCCCAGCGAAGTCTGGTAGGCCTGGGCGCGCATCATCAGCGCCGTGCCCACCGGGGAGACGGGCACTTCGTATTCATTCGCAATGGCACGCCAGTGCAGCAGCTCGGTAGGCGTCTTGCGCGGTGCCAGCGGAGTGCCGGCCAGCACATGGTTGTCGGCATCGCGCATGGTGATGGCGTAACGGGCCATCACTTCCGTGGGCGTGCCATAGCGCAGCAGACTGTCCACCGAAAACTCGGCCAGCAGCTCGCCCTGGTAGCGGCTGTTGGCGCTGATTGGCACATGCAGTTGCAGCAGTGGCGGCAACTCATTGGGCTGGGCTTTTTCCTGCACATAGATGGGCTGCAGCATCTCGCGGGCCTGCTCATAGGCTTGCAGGGTCTCGCCCTGATGCAGGCTTTCGCCCACGGCACGCAACTGATCCGTGGCCACCGTCGGAGCTGACTGGCTGTACACAACCTGACGCTTGTCATTGATCCAGGTAATCGATTGCAGCTCGGGGTATTGGCTGATCAACGCTTCGGTGCGGCCGTCGAAGTCGGCTTTGCGCATCTCGCGGTTGCCGATGTCACGAGCCATGCGCATCAGTTGCTCCTGGCGCTCCAACAGGCGCAGGCGCACGCGTTGTTGGGCGTATTCCACGTCGCGGCGCAGTGCCTCCTGCTCGCGATCCACTTCTTCCGTGCGCAAATACCAGAACGACGCAATGATTGCAGCCATGAACATCAGCACCGACGCCAGCGGCGCGAGCGCGGCATAGCGATCCTGCCGGGTCGGCGACAGGCTGCGCCACCAGCTACGCCACCAGCGCACAGGGGATGCAACGGATTGCGCGCTTTTTGCGTCCTCTTTTTCTCGTTCGTGATTGCTTGTTTGCATGCCTCCAGTGTAGGGGAGAGACCTAGTGGAATCTGCGACTATTTCTGTCGCGTAAAAGACAATCTATGGAGGCTTCACTGTATGTGCATTTGCAGCATTTTTTTATATAGTGAAATCACAAAGCACAATTTGAAATTTGAAAAAAATGTGCGAAACTCGCCAGCGATCGACACAGTGAATCGGTTTAATCCGGGGAGCACCCGAAGGTGCTGTGCCACGCGTTATGCGGTGTGGCGCTTGCCGCACCCGTGTGATGCCGCACTCACTGCTTCGTGATAAAGCTACCCCCTCTCGAAGGAGACACTCACAATGACAGCTCAGACTGATCCCAAAGGCGCTGGCTTTCCTGCCGGCCTGGACCAACAAGAATCGCGCGAGTGGATGGATGCCCTCTCTGCGGTGATCGACCGCGAAGGTGCGGACTATGCTCACAAGCTGATCGAGGATCTGCTTGAACACGCTCGCCAGAACAGCGTGGACATGCCTTTCTCGGCCAATACCGGCTACGTGAACACCATCGAAGTCGACCAGGAAGAAAAGTGCCCCGGCAACCTCGAGATCGAAGGTCGTCTGCGTGCCTACATGCGCTGGAACGCCATGGCCATGGTGGTCAAGGCCAACCGCATTCACCCCCCTGAAGGCGGTGATCTGGGCGGCCACATCGGCTCCTTCGCTTCGCTGGCCAATATGTTTGCGGCCGGCTTCAACCATTTCTGGCACGCCGAGAACGAAAGCCACGGCGGCGACTGCCTGTACATCCAGGGTCACGTTTCGCCCGGCATCTATGCCCGCGCCTACCTGGAAGGCCGTATCTCCGAAGAGCAACTGCTGAACTTCCGCCAGGAAGTGGACGGCAAGGGGCTGTCGAGCTACCCCCACCCCAAGCTGATGCCCGACTTCTGGCAGTTCCCCACGGTGTCCATGGGCCTGGGCCCGCTGATGGCCATCTACCAGGCGCGTTTCCTGAAGTATCTGCACGCACGCGGCATTGCCAACACCGAAAACCGCAAGGTCTGGGTGTTCTGCGGCGACGGTGAAATGGACGAGGTGGAATCCCTGGGCGCCATCGGTCTGGCATCGCGCGAGAACCTGGATAACCTGGTTTTCGTGATCAACTGCAATCTGCAGCGCCTGGACGGTCCCGTGCGCGGCAACGGCAAGATCATCCAGGAGCTGGAAGGCGAATTCCGCGGTGCCGGCTGGAACGTGATCAAGCTGCTTTGGGGCAAGGGCTGGGACGAGCTGCTGGCCAAGGACAAGGACGGCGTGCTCAAGAAGATCATGATGGAGTGCAACGACGGCGACTATCAGGCTTTCAAGGCCAACGACGGTGCCTACGTTCGCCAGCATTTCTTCGGCCGCGATCCTCGCGCCCTGAAGATGGTCGAGCACATGTCCGACGACGAGATCTGGAACCTGCGCCGCGGCGGCCACGATTCGCAGAAGGTCTACGCAGCGTTTGCCGCTGCCAACGGCCACAAGGGTCAGCCCACGGTGCTGCTGGTCAAGACCGTCAAGGGCTTCGGCATGGGCAAGGTCGGTGAAGGCAAGAACAACGTTCACCAGACCAAGAAGCTGAGCGACGAGGACATCAAGGCCTTCCGCGACCGCTTCAACATTCCGATCCCCGACAGCCAGATCGCGGACATTCCCTTCTACAAGCCGGCCGACGATACGCCGGAAATGAAGTATCTGCACGAGCGCCGCAAGGCCCTGGGCGGCTACCTGCCACACCGTCGCCAGCAAGCTGACGAGCAGTTCACCGCTCCTGCGCTGGATACCTTCAAGGCCATCCTGGAGCCCACACCCGAAGGCCGTGAAATCTCCACGACCCAGGCTTATGTGCGTTTCCTGACGCAGCTGCTGCGCGACAAGAACATCGGCCCCCGCGTGGTGCCCATCCTGGTGGACGAAGCCCGTACCTTCGGTATGGAAGGCCTGTTCCGTCAGGTCGGCATCTACAACCCCCACGGTCAGCAATACACCCCGGTCGACAAGGACCAGGTCATGTACTACCGCGAGGACAAGGCCGGCCAGATCCTGCAGGAAGGCATCAACGAAGCCGGCGGCATGTCCAGCTGGATTGCTGCAGCCACCAGCTACAGCCATAGCAACCGGGTCATGATCCCGTTCTATGTGTACTACTCGATGTTCGGCTTCCAGCGCATCGGCGACCTGGCCTGGGCGGCTGGCGACCTGCAAGCGCGCGGCTTCCTGCTGGGCGGCACCTCGGGCCGTACCACGCTGAACGGCGAAGGCCTGCAGCACGAAGACGGTCATAGCCACATCCTGGCCAACACCATCCCCAACTGCGTGACTTACGACCCCACCTTCGCTCACGAAGTGGCCGTGATCATGCAAGACGGTCTGCGTCGCATGGTGCAGAACCAGGAAAACATCTTCTACTACATCACGCTGCTGAACGAAAACTACCCCATGCCTGGCCTGGAAGCCGGCACGGAAGAGCAGATCCTCAAGGGCATGTACATGGTCAAGCCTGGCCAGAAGGTGCCAGAGAGCGGCCTGCGCGTTCAACTGCTGGGCTCCGGCACCATCCTGCGCGAGTCCTTCTTCGCCCAGGAACTGCTGGAAAAGGACTGGGGTGTTGCCGCCGATGTCTGGAGCTGCCCGTCGTTCAATGAACTGACCCGCGAAGGTCAGGAAGTGGACCGCTTCAACATGCTGCACCCCCTGGAAGCCGCCAAGGTTCCGTTCGTGTCGCAGCAGCTGGCTGCCCACCCCGGCCCCGTGATCGCTTCGACCGATTACATGAAGGCCTACGCCGAGCAGATCCGTCCCTACATGCCCAAGGGCCGTACCTACAAGGTGCTGGGTACCGACGGTTTCGGCCGTTCGGACTTCCGCGCCAAGCTGCGTGAACACTTCGAAGTCAACCGTCACTACATCGTGGTGGCCGCACTGCGCGGTCTGGCCGATGAAGGCAAGATCAACGCCACGACCGTGGCCGAAGCGATCAAGAAGTACGGCATCAACGTCGACAAGATCAACCCGCTGCACGCCTAAGAAGGGGAGACAGATAACATGGCATTGACAGAAATCAAGGTCCCCGATATTGGCGACTTCTCCGAAGTCGGCGTGATCGAAGTGCTGGTCAAGGTGGGTGACACCATCAAGGTCGAGCAATCCCTGATTACCGTGGAGTCGGACAAGGCTTCCATGGAAATCCCCTCCAGCCAGGCTGGCGTGGTCAAGGAAATCAAGGTTGCCCTGGGCGACAAGGTCAAGGAAGGCTCCGTGGTCGTGATGCTGGAGACTGCCGATGCAGCTCCCGCACCTGCCGCCGCAGCGCCTGTCCCTGTTGCAGCACCCGTGGCCGCAGCTCCTGCCCCCGTGGCTGCAGCCCCTGTGGCCGCCGCTCCTGCAGCATCCTCCACCGTGGACCTGAAGATCCCCGATATCGGCGACTTCAAGGACGTGGCCGTGATCGAGATGCTGGTCAAGGTGGGTGACACCGTGACCGCCGAGCAATCGCTGTTTACCGTGGAGTCCGACAAGGCCTCGATGGAAATCCCTTCGCCCTCGGCCGGCACCATCACGGCGCTGACCATCAAGCTGGGTGACACCGTCAACGTGGGCGACGTCGTCGGCCAGATGACAGTGCAGGGCGCAGCTGCTGCCCCCGTGCAGGCCGCCGCTCCCGTGGCTGCACCGGTTGCCGCTCCTGTGGCTGCAGCACCTGCACCCGTGGTTGCAGCCCCTGTGGCCGCCACTCCTGCTGCCGCACCTGTGGCAGCGCCTGCAGCCCACAACCCCACCGTGGCGCCTTCGGGTCAGCTGCCCCATGCCTCGCCTTCGGTGCGCAAGTTCGCTCGCGAACTGGGCGTGCCTCTGGCAGAAGTCAAGGGCTCGGGCAACAAGGGCCGCATCACGGCGGAAGACATCCAGTCCTTCACCAAGTCGGTGATGGCCGGCGCCGTGCAGACCCTGGCTCAGCAGGCCGTGGCTCCCAAGTCTTCCGGCGGCAACGTCGGCGGTCTGGAAGTGCTGGCCTGGCCCAAGGTCGACTTCGCCAAATTCGGCTCTGTCGAGCGCAAGGAACTGTCGCGCATCAAGAAGATCTCGGGCGCCAACCTGCATCGCAACTGGGTGGTCATCCCCCACGTCACCAACAATGACGAGGCCGACATCACCGAGCTGGAAGCCTTCCGTGTGCAGACCAATGCCGAAAGCGCCAAGGCCAAGAGCGACGTCAAGGTGACGATGCTGGCTTTCGTGATCAAGGCCGTGGTTGCTGCGCTCAAGAAGTTCCCCGAGTTCAACGCCTCTCTGGATGGCGACACTCTGGTCTACAAGCAGTACTTCAACATCGGCTTTGCCGCTGACACGCCGAACGGCCTGGTCGTTCCTGTGCTCAAGGACGCCGACAAGAAGGGCATCCTGCAGATCAGCCAGGAAATGGGCGAGCTGGCCAAGAAGGCCCGCGACGGCAAGCTGGGCGCTGCGGACATGCAAGGCGGCTGCTTCTCGATCTCGTCTCTGGGCGGCATCGGCGGCACCAACTTCACGCCCATCATCAATGCGCCTGAAGTCGCCATCCTGGGTCTGTCCAAGGGCGCCATGAAGCCCGTGTGGGACGGCAAGCAGTTCGTGCCTCGCCTGATGCTGCCTCTGTCGCTGTCGTACGACCACCGCGTCATCGACGGTGCAGCAGCCGCACGCTTCAACGCCTACCTGGGCGCTGTGCTGGCCGACTACCGCCGCATCCTGCTCTAAGCAGCTGACGGGCAGACCGATTTTTAGCGAAATCGGCCTGTAGCGCTTATCTGAACTGCGCAAGCAGCTATCTTTTTAGATGCTTTGCGCTTCACCTTGCCAGCCCATGAGTGAGATGAAGAACCTGAGACAGCATCCCATCGAGCATCTGCGTGGCGTCATTCCCGGTATCCGGCCTTTTCCGGATGCGGCTGACGTCTTCGCCGAGCCGGTCGAGAAGTACGCGCGGCATTTTCTGCCGCTGGTCACCATCGATCTGGCCTTGCTCGACGATGCCTGGAGCGGGCCGATTCATCTCGTCGCCCCTTGCGAGCCCTACGAAGGGCAAGTCGGGGAGTGGGGGGGCGAGGAGTTTGGCAACGCGCTGCTCAAGCCTGACTGGCTGGCTTTCAAACTCGACGAACAAGGCAAGTACGAGCTGCTGGGCGACTGGCGCTATTTCATGCTGGAGCAGGATCGGGCCGACTGGGTGGAAAAATCGCTCGACTGGCGCGAGGTGCGCACCCAGCATCGTGAACTGGTCAAACTGGGCGTGGAGCCGCCGTTTGAGCTGCACCACGAGGCCAAGTACTCATGGCGCGATGTGATGGAGCTGCATTACGCAACCCAGCACGCAGCCTATGAGCAGGCCAGGCGAGACTTTCTGGCCCATGGCTGGAATGCCGCCAAGCCCTGGAATGACGCTGCTGAAGTTGCCAAGCTGCCTTTGTATGAGCCAGGCACGGACTGTTATGACTCCACTTCAGGGCGCTATCTGCTCGGCGTGCTGGGCGGGCCTGCGTGGGGTGGTAACTGGAGCAATCTGACCAACCCGCTGCTCAGCGGCATTGGTACGGATGACGGTATTCACCCCATTCACCCGGAAACGGGCGCTGCGTTCGAGTTCATCACCAGCACCTATGCCAACGAGTTCACGGGGCATGACTGCGAAATCCTGCTGTTCTACGAGCCCCAAAGCCGTACCGTGCTGCAGACCTTTGATTGGAGCTAAGGCGTCACCGTCCGGCTTCAAACCGAGAAAAATCGTTTTTGCTGCCTGATCCTTCAGGCGGCGCAGAGACAAAAACCAAGATAGGAGCGCATATGAGCCTCATCGATATCAAGGTACCCAACATCGGCGACTTCGCCGAAGTGGGCGTGATCGAACTGCTGGTCAACGCCGGCGACACCGTGTCCGTGGACCAGTCCCTCATCACCGTGGAGAGCGACAAGGCCTCCATGGAAATTCCTAGCAGCCACGCTGGCGTCGTGAAGGAAATCAAGGTCAAGGTCGGTGACAAGGTTGCCGAAGGCTCCGTCGTGCTGTCGCTGGAAGTGGCGGCCGGTGCTGCCGCACCGGCACAAGCCGCAGCGCCTGCGCCTGCCGCAGCCGCTGCCGCACCTGTGGCCGCCCCTGTGGCTGCTGCTCCCGCTCCCGTGGCCAGCAACTTTGCCGGCACCGTGGACATGGACTGCGACGTCGTGGTTCTGGGCGGTGGCCCTGGCGGTTACTCCGCAGCCTTCCGCGCTGCCGACCTGGGCCTCAAGGTCGTGCTGGTCGAGCGCTACGCCACCCTGGGCGGCGTTTGCCTGAACGTGGGCTGCATCCCCTCCAAGGCCCTGCTGCACGTGGCTGCCGTGATGGACGAGGTCAAGCACCTGGAAGTGGCCGGCGTGAAGTTTGCCGCTCCCGAAGTGAACATCGACCAGTTGCGCGGCCACAAGGAAAAGGTCATCGGCAAGCTGACCGGCGGTCTGGGCCAGATGGCCAAGATGCGCAAGGTCACCGTCGTGCGCGGCTACGGCAACTTCGTGTCTGCCAACCACATCGAAGTCGAAGAAACCACCGGTTCCGGCCAGGAAAAGACCGGCAGCAAGAAGATCGTTCAGTTCAAGAACGCCATCATCGCTGCGGGCTCGCAAGCCGTTCACCTGCCTTTCATGCCCAAGGACCCCCGCGTGGTCGATTCCACCGGCGCCCTGGACTTGAAGGAAGTGCCCAAGCGCATGCTGATTCTGGGCGGCGGCATCATCGGCCTGGAAATGGGCACCGTTTACAGCACACTGGGCGCACGCCTGGACGTGGTGGAGATGATGGACGGCCTGATGCAGGGCGCTGACCGCGATCTGGTCAAGGTCTGGCAAAAGATGAACGCACCGCGCTTCGACAACATCATGGTCAACACCAAGACCGTCGGTGCCGAAGCCACGCCAGAAGGCATCAAGGTCACGTTCGCTCCTGCCAAGGACGGCGTCACCGTGCCCGAACCCCAGACCTACGACCTGGTTCTGCAAGCCGTGGGCCGCACGCCCAATGGCAAGAAGATCAGCGCCGACAAGGCTGGCGTGGCAGTGACCGACCGCGGCTTCATCGACGTCGACATCCAGATGCGCACCAACGTGCCCAACATCTTCGCGATTGGCGACATCGTGGGTCAGCCCATGCTGGCGCACAAGGCCGTGCACGAAGCGCATGTGGCCGCCGAAGTCATCGCCGGCGAGCTGCAAGGCAACAAGGAACTGGCTTCCGCTGCCTTCAACGCCCGCGTGATTCCTTCGGTGGCTTACACCGACCCCGAAGTGGCATGGGTGGGTCTGACCGAAGACCAGGCCAAGGCACAAGGCATCAAGGTCAAGAAGGGCCTGTTCCCCTGGGCTGCCTCGGGCCGCGCCATCGCCAACGGCCGCGACGAAGGCTTCACCAAGCTGCTGTTTGACGATTCCCCCGAAGCTCACGGCCACGGCCGTATCCTGGGCGGCGGCATGGTCGGCACGCATGCCGGCGACATGATCGGTGAAATCGCCCTGGCCATCGAAATGGGCGCGGACACCGTGGACATCGGCAAGACCATCCACCCCCACCCCACGTTGGGCGAGTCCATCGGCATGGCGGCGGAAGTGGCGCATGGGTCTTGCACGGACGTGCCACCCGCACGTAAGTGAGCGTTTCGCTTGCTTAAAACAAAGGCAGCCTTCGGGCTGCCTTTTTTATATTTCATAGCTGCTTGTGCTTGCTGCATAAGCGCTTGAGACCGACTGATTCTCAGTTTTCTATCTGTGATCGTGCTGCTTTGAGTGCTTGAGTAAATGTGGTTTGCATTGAAGGCATGAGCCCGCTTGACTTTGCCGAGGTCGCGGTGAGCGCGGAGGGCTTGCACCCCAGCAACCATAAGCTGGGCGCTGCTGCCGGCAAGCCCGTGGCGGCGGGTTGGGGGTCTTATGAAGCCAACGCGCAGGCCGAAGCACAGCTTAAAGACTATTTTTGATAGCTGCCAATGCATGATGCATAAGCGCTGGAGCCTGTTTTATCTTGAATTTTTGGCGTTGGTGCTTGAGCTTGTCTGCCAATGAGTTTCCCGATCAGGAAATATCGATTCCTTTTCCGCGTGCTCTGCTTCATAATTTCCCGAACGGGAATTTCCAGGCTAGATCATCTTATGTCCACCATCCAAACAACCGAGCAACTGGGCGCGGCCTTGCGCACCGCCCGTAAACAACTGGGGCTGACCCAGCCCCAGCTTGCCTTGGCCGCAGGCGTGGGCACGCGTTTTATTGTGGATCTCGAGGCTGGCAAGCCCACGGTGCGGCTGGAGCATGTGCTGCGGGTGATCGATGCGCTGGGCGGGGAGTTGCAGTTGGGCGGCTTGCCGAATACAGCTTCTGAGGGCGCAGACCATGACGCATGAACTCGAAGTCTGGCTGTTTGATGGGCGCGTCGGCAGTCTGTCGCTGGTGCATGGGCGGCTGAGCTTTGCCTATGCGACCGACTGGTTGGCGCTGCCGCAGGCCACGGCTTTATCGCAGTCGCTGCCGCTGCAGGCTAAACCTTTTGACGATCATCAGACCCGGCCGTTCTTCGCCGGTCTGCTGCCCGAGGGGCAGATGCGGCGCCTGATTGCCCAGCAGTTTCAGGTGTCGGGCCAAAACGATTTTGCGCTGCTGGACCATATTGGCGGCGAATGCGCGGGGGCCGTGACCTTTCTGGAGCCGGGGCAGGCCTTGCCGCAGACTAACGGGGCTGGGGCGACCGGGGCACCGGGTGATGTGGAGTGGCTCAGCGATCAAAAGCTGCTCGCCTTGCTGGACGAGCTGCCGCGTCGCCCCATGCTGGCGGGAGATGATGGGCTGCGGCTATCGCTGGCAGGGGCGCAGGACAAGTTGCCCGTGGTGGTGGACGAGAGCATTCCGGGCGCAGTGCGTATCGGTCTGCCGCGTAACGGCGCGCCCAGCTCGCATATCTTGAAGCCCGCCATTCATGCTGTGGAGGACAGTGTGGCCAATGAAGGCTTTTGCATGCTGCTGGCTCAGGTCATGGGGCTGCGGCCTGCCAATGCCCGAATCCAGAGCGTGCTGGGCCGCTCGTTTTTGCTGGTGAAGCGCTATGACCGGGAGCTGAATGCTCAAGATCTGCACCAGCCGCAGTTGCAACGTCTGCATCAGGAAGACTTTTGCCAGGCGCTGGGCGTGGTGCCCGAGCTGAAGTACCAGAACGAGGGCGGGCCGGGCCTGGCGCAATGCTTTGCCCTGCTGCGCAGCGTGACCCGGCCCAGCGCGCCTCAGGTGCTGCGGCTGCTGGATGGGGCGATCTTCAATGCCTTGATTGGCAACCATGATGCCCATGGCAAGAATTTCTCGCTGCTTTATGGGGGAAGGGCGCCCGTGCTGGCACCGTTCTACGACCTGCTGGCTACAGCGATTTACCCCCAGCTGACGCCCAAGATGGCAATGAAGATTGGCAGCAAATACAAGTTCAGCGAGCTGGAGGCCAGGCACTGGGAGCAGTTTGCGGAAGAAGCAGGCCTTGCCAAGGCGGCGACGCGCAAGCGTTTGCAGCAGCTGGCGAACGAACTACCCGCTGCCGCGCGCAAGCTGCAGGCCGCGCCACCGCATGGTTTTGCGGGCAATGCCGTGGTGACGCAGATCGTGCAGCTGATAGAGCAGCGCTGCGCCTTGACGCTGAGGCGCTTGGCCTGAGCACACGCGTGATTTCACACCTAGATCGGAGCGCCGCGATGCCAGTTAAATTTCCCGATCGGAAAATATATATTTAAATCAGTTGTTGCAAGTTAAAAATTTCCTGATCGGGAAATTTTTAAGATTTATAGCTTCTTGCGCTGTTGCATGAGCGCTTGAGCTTGATTTGACCGATATTGGATGCCGTTGATTCAGCGCCAGCATATAAGAACCGTATTGATGGAGACAAACCCATGCTTAGCCCCAACCGCGATTTTTCCCGACCGCTCCAAGCCGCCTGCCACTGCGGCGCAGTGCGCTTTACCGTTCTGTTAAGCGATGGCCTGAACACCGCGCGGCGTTGCAATTGCTCGTTTTGCCGCATGCGCGGGGCCGTGGCGGTGTCGGCTGATTTGAGCGGAATCGAGGTGCTGCAGGGACAGGATGCACTGACGCTCTACCAGTTCAACACCGGGCAGGCCAAGCATTTCTTTTGCAAGCATTGCGGCATCTATACCTTCCATCAGCGACGCTCGTCGCCGCATCAGTACGGTGTGAATGTGGCTTGCATAGCGGGCATGAGCCCGTTTGACTTTGCCGAAGTGGTGGTGAGCGAGGGGCGCTCGCACCCCAACGACCGCCGCGCAGGCGCTGCTGCGGGCAAGTCTGTGGCGGCAGGCTGGCTGAGTTACAAGGCGAATCCCTTGGCCGAAGCGCAGCTTGAGGAATGATTTTGATAGCTGCTAACGCTTTACAGGTAAGTGTTAGCGATCGTTTTTAATGAATTTTCTGCGTTCGGCATCGAATCAGCCAGCCAGATAGATCCAGGTCGGGCGCTGCCTGGCAAGCGCGCCGGGGATGGCTTAGCTGCGCCTGGCCTTGGAGTCGCGCACTGTCACCATCAGCACCAGTGCCGAGAGGATCAGCATGACCAGCACAAGATAGATGCTGTAGTGCCGGTTGCCTGTGTGCTGGGTCAGCAGGCCGGCCAGCGTGGGGCTGGCGGCCGAGCCCAGATTGCCCAGGCTGCTGATGAGCGCTATGCCGCCGGCGGCCACGGCCGGTGACAGATAGTCGCTGACCAGGGCAAAGAACAGCGGGGGCAGGGCCGCAAGTCCGATCAGCGTGAAGGCCAGGGCAATCAGCGAGCCCTCAAGATGGCCGTGCATCTGCAGGGTGACGATCAGGCCGGCAATGGCCAGGCCGGTGGCGATGAACAAATGCCAGCGGCGGTCGCGGAACCGGTCGGAGCTGGCACCGAAGGCAATCATGCCGAAGAAGCCTGCGACAAAGGGAATGGCCGAGTAGATGCCGACATGCAGCACGTCCTGCACGCCCAGGCCCTGAATCACGGTCGGCATCCAGAAGACAAACAGATAGGTGGCACCGTGCATCATGAAATACACAAGTGACAGGGCATAGACCTTGGGGTCGCGCAGCAACTGGCCCAGAGAGGCGCTGCTGTGGGCCGCCTTGTGCCCGTGGCCGCCATGATGAGCAACTTGGCCGCCGTCGTTGGCGATGTTGTGTTGCAGGCGCGCTTTTTCGGCGTCTGTCAGCCAGCCGGCGTCGCTCGGCTTGTCCTGCAGATAGAAGTAGAGGATCAGACCCAGAATGCAGGCAGGAGGGCCCTGGATGAGAAACAGCCACTGCCAGCCATGCAGACCGTCGATGCCATCCATATATTTGAGAATGGCGCCGCACAAGGGGCCGGCCGCAATCGCCATGGCCATGACGGCTGAGAGAAAGATGGAGATCACGCGGCCACGGCGTGCCGAGGGGTACCAGTAGGTGAAGTAGAGAATGACGCCGGGAAAGAAGCCGGCTTCGAAGGCGCCCAGCAGAAAGCGCGCCACATAGAACTGCATGGGAGTGGAGACCCAGGCCATGGCGGTGGCGATGACGCCCCAGACCAGCATGATGCGCATCAGCGTCTTGCGCGTGCCAATCTTCTCCAGCAGCAGATTGCTGGGCACTTCAAACAGAAAGTAGCCTATGAAGAACAGGCCTGCGCCAAAGCCGTAGGCGGCGTCGCCGAAATCCAGCGTCTGCTTCATCTGGATCTGGGCGTAGCCGATGTTGATGCGGTCCAGGTAGGCGACCATGTAGCAGATCAGCAGCAGGGGCAGCAGCCGCCAACTGACCTTGGCATACAGCGCGTTGTCTGCATCGATGTCGTGGCTGGTGTCCTGCCTGGGCGTTGCGCCCGAAATGGTCGTCGCGCTTGGAGTCATGCTTGTCTCTTGGAAGTTGGTATGGGGCGCTGGGCGGTTCCTTGCGGCACGTCTTGCAGCATCACGACGTAGACGCTGCAAGCCGCTGTGCTAGGGCTATGCCGGGCTTTTGTTGTTGTCTTGAATACAGGGGGAACTGCGCAGAGGCCCACAGCATCAAGCCGTGGGACACAGGCTGCCAAGTCTTGCTGCCAGGACCTCACGAGGTCACGGCGGAGACTGTGGTTGTGACCAGTGATTGGATTGCTTGCCTTCGAGTTCCCGGTTCATTTCCTGCTATTGCCCTTCATGGCCTGGACCTGGCTGCGCACAGGTATGCATCAGCCTGTCTTGACCTCTGCGGGGGCAGAAATCAAGGTGTTCGAAGGGGCAATGTAGGGCTGGTGCCCTGAATGGACTTAACGCATGCCGCAATTCAGTTGCCAGATCATGACATCCGAGGGTAAGCCTTAGGGTCGGCCTTGCTGCGGCAAGGCAGCGGGAGATGCTGCGGTTTTGCGGGGCGATGGCGTGCGCCATCGAGAGCCATGCTGCGCCTGAACTCGCACTCGCACTAGCACGGGGGGCAGGCAGCCGTTTCATCTGCGGATAGCTGATGTGGCCGAGTATGTATTTTGATAACGGCCAGCGCGGAAAGGAGCCAGTTGGGCTTCTATTTGCACAAGCGGGTTGCCAGAGCTTTTGAGCCGCCACATTGTGCCAGCGGATACGCCCGGCATGGCTCCGGGCGTTGGGTGGATCGCTGGGTTCAGCGATGGGGAGTGCTGCCTCAGGCTTTTTTCAGAAACTCGGATTTGAGAATGAATGGACCCTGATCCGTCTTGCAGTCCACGTCATGGTCGCCGTTGTCATAGACCAGGCGAATGCCTTTGATCTTGGTGCCTTTTTTGATGACGGTAGAGGAACCTTTAACCTTCAGGTCCTTGACCAGCAGCACGCTGTCACCGTCGGCCAGCGGCGTGCCGTTGGCGTCCTTGATGATGCGGGGGCCGTTGTCTTCATCGGCAATGGCTTCTGCATGGGCCGACCACTCATAGGCGCAGTCGGGGCAGATCAGCAGATCGCCATCGGGGTAGGTGTTGTTCAGGCCGCATTGGGGGCAAGAGGGCAATGTCGTCGTGCTCAAGGATTGGCTTTCTTTCAAAATAGCAAGCACCAAGCCTAGCCGCAAAGCAGTAGTGGGTCGCCCAGGTGCGGATTGAGAGGCCTTTGCACGCCGATATGGACGGCATGCGCTGCATGAGCCTGGCTGGATTTCAGTCCATCACAAAGATGGGCGCAGCCGTGCGAAACGGCAGCTTGCGGCCGGGCGGCAGCAGATAGGCATGCTCGCGCGGCACGCGCAGCTGGTCGCATTGACCATCGGTGATGATGAGGATGGGGCCGTCCTTGGGAAAGTCGTCGTCCTGGAGCAGCAGATCCACGCCTGGTTGCAGCACGGTGCCGCCACGGCCTTTGAGGGCGATGCGCTGGGCAATGTCTGCGGCTGGCAGATAGCCCAGATCGTAGGCGGCAGCGTCGCAGCATATCAGGCGCACGGCGGGCACATCCTTGGCATCGGCGTAGCTTGCGATGGCGCCCAGTGCCTTGGCCAGAACATGGCGCTCCATGGAGCCCGAGGTGTCCAGCAGCACGCCGAAGGTACGGCCTTCCAGCCAGCGGCTGTCGGCCTGAATGCGGGGCCGGGGAATATCGGGCGTGGCGCTTTGACGGCGGCTGATGCGGGCATAGCTGCGCCGCGTCTCTACGGGCGGGAAATGGTGGTCGAACCAGCGCGCCAGCTCCACCTGCCAGTCAATCGGCGGCTGTAGCAGCGCGCGGATTTCCTTGATCAGCCCCGCAGGCAGCAGGCCGCGTGCGTCTTGCTCATGGCGCAGCAAGCCTTTGCCCAGCTGGGTGCGGCAGAATTCGTCGATATCGGTGTAGTCGCCAGCCTTGCGCTGGCCGCCCACATTGCGCTCCAGCATGTCGCCCTGGCCACCGGCCAGGGTGCGCAGCTTGCGCATGCGGCGCAGATCGCCCGCGATGCGGTCGTAGACCTCTTCCGCGCTGAGTCCGCGCAGCTCCGGGTCGTAGAGCAGGCCTATGCCCGGCGGCTGGCCCACGTCCATCTGAATCAGCCAGTCGTTGATGACGAAGTCGCAGGCCACGTTCCAGAGAAACGGCTCGCGCCCGCGCCGGCGCGGCAGATGGCGCAGGGCGACGTGCAGGACTTCGTGGGCGATGACGAAACGCAGCTCCAGCTCGGACAGGTGCGGGCCGGGGTTGATGTAGATAATGCGCAGCATCTCGTCGACCGCGGCGACGGCAATGTCCTCGCGCTCGCAGATGCTGGCGTCCTCCATGATGTCAAACGCCGCGACCATGCTGCCCAGCAGCGGAAAGCTGTCCATGAACCAGTGGCGTGCGCGGTCCAGCGCGCTACTGGCAGGCAGGCTCTGGCCAAACTCGCGGCGCACGCCCGCAGCCATTTCCACGGATTGGGTGACGGAGCGAGCCAGGCCCGCAGCAAACATTTCGGGCCAGTTGCCGTACCTGCGCCAGTACGGCTGAGGCTTGCTGGTGGATGAGGCCGGCTCAGGCCATTGCTCTGGCAAGGCCAGGCTGGGGTGAGCGCCGCCCTGGCCGGGACCGGCAAGACTCAGCGCCTGCGCCCAGGCGGGTATGCCCTGTTCGCAGAACTGGGCATACCACTGTGCCTCGTCGCGCTGGGGCAGTCCGTCGGGTAATTCCATGCCTTCGGGCGGACGTCCGAGCTTGATGGTCTGGATGAAGCGGGCCGTGACCACGTCGCAGGCCGCGCTCCATTGCGCCCAGTGGCTGCGGTCGCGCTGAAACAGCTCCAGCGCGTAGCTGAGCGTGGCCCGCCCAAGGCAATATGCCCATTCCTCGGGACTGGCCATGCGCTTGGGGTGGATGTCGATCTGGCCGGTAAAGCGCTGGTGGTTGAGGCTGGCCTGCGCCCAGCCATGGGTCGGACACTGTGAATGGGCGCTGCGCACAAAGCCCAGGCTGCGGCTGAGTTCGGTAAAGATGGGGTGTGCCTGCAGCATGGCCAGGCCTTGTGTATAGGCCTGGGTGGCTGGCGTTTCGCGCGTTGGCGGCTTGGCCATCAGGCTCTGGCTGCTTCGCGCGCTTCCACCAGGCGTGGCAGGTCGCGCACGATTTCCACCATATACCAGGCGGGCAGGGTCTGGCTGTCGCTTTCGGCGGTGACGATCTGCGCCATTTCCAGGCTGATCTGGGCCAGCTCCTTGAGCATGGCCTTGGAGCGGTGCACGGTCTGCTGCAGCTCGCCGCCGCTTTGCTGCTTGTCGGCGGGCAGGATCTTGAGCAGACGCGCACGGAAGGCCTGGGCCAGGAAATACAGCACATCCCTGTCCTGCGGCGCATGGGGCCAGTTGGCGTCGCCCTTGAAGATGGCGTCCAGACGGTGACGGTCGTCGGCCAGCTTGTAGAAGGCCTTGAACTGCGCCGCATGCTGGGGCGTGAGGCAGCCGCTGCACAGGGCTTCCAGCGTCTGTAGGTTCAGCGCATCGCCATAGGAGAGCAAGGCGTCGCTGAGCATATGCCAGGAGCGCGGCGTGGAAAACGCCTCTTCATGTTTGGGCGGCTGGCTCCACAGGTGATCGGGGCGCTGGGCCAGGTATTCGAGCACCAGGGTATGCAACTGGGCCTGCTGCGCCCATTGCAGCCACTCGCTGGCGCTGACCTTGAGGTGCACGTGAATCATGCGGTTGATCAGCGCCGAGGACATGGTGCGCACAATCGCGGAATCCTGGGCGCGGTTGCCAGCCGCAATCACGATGGAGCCCTCGGGCATCAGGTACTCGCCCACGCGGCGCTCCAGAATCAGGCTGTAGAAGGCTTTTTGCACATCCTGGCTGCAGGCGTTGAGTTCGTCCAGGAACAGGCAATAAGGCTGCTCGCGCGCAATCATGGCGGGCGGGCAGAAGCGGGTCACGCCGTCAATGATCTGTGGCACGCCCAGCAAGTCCTCGGGAGCGAGCTGGCTGCCCAGCAGGGACACGCAATCAAGCCCCACGCTTTGCGCAAAGTTCTGTACCAGTGCCGATTTGCCGATGCCTGGCGGCCCCCAGATGAACACGGGGCGTACGGTGGCGACGTTGAGAAGGAATTCGCTCAGTTGCGAGGGAGTGAGAGCCAGACTGGTTTGCATGCTGCGTGCAGTCTAAGGCAAGTGCAGCAGCGTCCTCAGCATGCTCAGGCGGCCTGGCCTGGAGTCTTGCGGGTCGCCGCTCATGGTTCCTGGAACGCCTGCATGCCCTGCATGCAATACAGCAGAAAGCGATTGGCAGCCGGGGACAGATGGCGGCCGGTGCGAGTGATGAGCTGCATCTCCGCATCCTGAAATGCAGCGTTGTGAATGGGAATGGCGCGCAGGCGCCCGCTTGCCAGCTCGGCCGTGACGGAGCAGGGCGGCAGCAGGGTCACGCCCTGGCCGCTGGTGACAAAGGCCAGCAGCACGCTGATGAGATTGCTGGTCAGCGCGGGGCTGAGGTGGATCTTGTCCTTGCGTTCGGCATATTCCACGAGCTGGCGAATGCCATACACACCTTGAAGCATGGCAATAGGCCATTGGCTGAGCTCCTGCAGCGAAGTCTGGGCAGCGCTGGCCAGCGGGTGCTGGGAGTGGACGATGGCGTGCATGGGCTGGCGCGCCGTACCGCGTGCGGTGATATGGCTGTCGGCGGGCGGGTAGTAGACCAGGCCGATCTCGGCAGCGTCCTCGCGAATCCGGCGCATGATCTCGGTCGTGCCGTAAATTTCCAGCGAGATGCTGACGCCCGGATATTGCTGGCGAAAATTGCGTATGGGCCCGTCGATAAGCTCCTGTGCAAAACCCTCGCCGCTGACCACGCTGACGCTGCCGCTGTGCAGCCCGCGCAGCGCATCGACCTTGGCCAGCATGTCGTGGCGGTGGGCCGTGTGTTCGCGATGATAGTCCAGCAGCAACTGGCCGGCCTCGGTAGGTACCACGCCGTTGCGATGGCGCTCCAGCAGAGCCAGGCCCAGTTCCTCTTCGAGCAGGCTGATCTGGCGGCTGACGGCCGAGGGCACGATGCCCAGTTTTTCGGCGGCGGCACGAACGGAGCCGCAGTAGACGGCTTCAAACAGATAGCGGGCGCGGGAGTCTTGAAAGGCGGACATGCCGTGATTGTCGTCGCCAAATTACATCTGTATTCATACGTATGTTCACTTTTTTAGAACAGAAAAAGAATGCGTATGCAATAAATGCATTGTTATATTCAGCGCCCGCATGGGTGAGCGCCAGCTTGGGCTGGCCGTGCCCATTTTCAGGGTTCAAAGCTATTTCAGCGCGTCGGCAGCGGTCGTCGTGTGCAAGGAAAGTTGATGCGTACAGAGGTGCAGCCGGCCAAGGCCGCGTTGAATGTGGGCAGCGTGGTGCAGGTATTTGCGCTGGCGCTGGTGATCGCGGCGTTGTCCGAGTGGCTGGGGCCGTTGCCCATTTCGCTGGGCGTGGGCAAGGTGGTGCTGCTGCCCATGATCTGGGCGCTGCTCATCGGCCTGGTGCTGGGTCTGCTGCGCAAGCGCATGCCCGGCCCGCTGCAACTGAGCCTGTACAGTCAGAATCTGGCCGCCGCCGTGCTGTCCTGCGCGCTGTTCCTGTTCATTGCCAAGCTGGGCCTGCTGGTCGGTGGTTCGCTGCCCAAGCTGGCGGAAGTCGGCTGGGGACTGGTGTTGCAGGAGTTGGGCAACTTGGTCGGTTGCGTGGCCCTGGGCATGCCCGTGGCGCTCCTGCTGGGGATCAAGCGCGAAGCGATTGGCGCGACGTTCTCCATCGGCCGTGAACCGGGCCTGGCCATCATCGGCGAGCGTTTCGGCATGGATTCGCCCGAAGGCCGCGGCGTGCTGGCCGAGTACATCACAGGCACTCTGATCGGTGCCATCTTCATCTCGCTGCTGGCCGGCTTTGTCTCCAGCCTCAATATCTTCCACCCGCTGGCCCTGGGCATGGGCGCCGGCGTGGGTTCGGGCAGCATGACGGCCGCCGCCGTGGGCGCGATCGCCGCCCAGCATCCCGAAATGAGCGACCAGATTGCCACCTTTGCCGCTGCCGCCAATCTGATCGCGACAACGGTGGGCACTTATCTGACGCTGTTCATCTCGCTGCCCCTGGCCTTGCGCGCCTATCAATGGCTGGAGCCGATTCTGGGCCGCAAGCGCAAGCAGGCCGTGGTGGAGCAGGCCGTGGATCTGTCGGCTGCCAAGGACGAAGAGCAGGCGCAGGTGCCGGCGCTGGGCCTGGGCATGCGCTTCGCTTGCTGGGTCCTGGTCGGCGCCATGGTGCTGATCGGCAACCGCATCGGCCATGGCGTGCCGGTGATGGATGCGCTGCCCGGCGTGCTGCTCATCATTGCTGCCGTGTTTGTCGGTGATCTGATCTACGTCGGCACGCGCCGCATGCTGCCTGCCGTGTGCTGGATCTCGTTCATCGCCATGGCCATGACATTCCCGCTCACGCCTTATGCCGCCGAAGTGGCTGCGCTCACCGGCAAGGTCAACTTCCTGGCCATGATCACGCCCATGCTGACGTTCGCGGGCCTGTCGCTGGCCAAGGACATCCCGGCCTTCCGCCGTCTGGGCTGGCGCATCGTCGTGGTTTCGCTGCTGGCCAATGCCGGTGTGTTCCTGGCTGCGACCCTGATCGCCCAGACCTTTGTCCATACGCTGTAAAGCCGGAGCACGACCATGATGAACACCATCAAGTGGCCCGGCCAGCAGGAACTTCAAGCCTGGCGCCATGACTTTCACCGTCATCCCGAAACCGCGTTTCAGGAGCACCGCACCAGCGCACGCGTGGCCGAACTGCTGAAGAGCTTTGGTCTGGAAGTGCACACCGGCCTGGCCGGTACGGGTGTGGTTGCCGTGCTCAAGGGCAATATGGGCGCAGGCCCATCCATCGGCCTGCGCGCCGATATGGACGCGTTGAATGTGACGGAGCTCAACCAGTGCGAGCATGCGTCCACGCACGCCGGCCGTATGCATGCCTGCGGCCATGACGGCCATACCAGCATGTTGCTGGGGGCTGCCCAGGCTCTGGCCTCGGCGCCCGATTTTGCGGGGACCGTACATTTCATCTTCCAGCCCGCCGAGGAAAACGAAGGTGGCGCGCGAGCCATGATCGAAGCCGGCTTGTTCAAGCGCTTCCCCATGGACGCGGTCTACAGCATGCATAACTGGCCTGGCCTGCCTGTGGGAACGGCAGCGGTGCATTCCACGGCCGTGATGGCGGCCTTCGACATCTTTGACCTGACTCTGACCGGCAAGGGTTGCCATGCCGCCATGCCCCATCTGGGCAAGGACGCACTGCTGGCTGCCTGCCAACTGGTGACTCATCTTCCCGCGCTGATTGCGCGCGAGCAGGAGGTTCACAAGCCGGCCGTGCTTAGCGTGACCAGCTTCAACGCCGGCGATACCTATAACGTGATGCCCGAAGTCATCAAGCTGCGTGGCACCGTGCGCTGCTTTGACATGCCTCAGCGTGCGCGCATCGAACAGCGTTTTCGCGATGCGATTGCCGCGACCTGCGCGCTGCACGGCCTGGAGGCCCATCTCGACTACCGCGTCAGCTACCCCGCAACCATCAACAACCCCCAGCATGCCGAAGTCTGCGCCGAGGTGCTGACCAGCGTGCTGGGCGAGGGCAAGGTGCGCCGCGATATGGTGCCCAGCATGGCCTCGGAAGACTTTGCCTTCATGGCGCAGGAATGCCCGGGCGTCTATATCTGGCTGGGCAATGGCGAGGACAGTGCCTCGCTGCACAATCCAAAGTACGACTTCAATGACGCCAATCTGCCGCTGGGCATGCGTTACTGGGTGGCGCTGGTGGGTGCGCTGCTGAAGGACGGCAAGCTGCCAGCCTGACAGCGCAGTTTTGCCATACATGCCTACGCCGGGTCAACGCAGAGTTGAGCCCGGCGTTTTTCATGATCCGCTGGTTTGCAAAACTGCACCAAGCAATGCATTCGGTCACAGAAATGTCGGAAGGCTGACACCCTGTAACGCCATTGGATGCAGGAGCTCTATGATGTTTGTAGCGCTCCGAGATAGTTTCTGTCGTTATCTCAACAGGAGTTGGGGCGTGCGTGGCGGCCGCCTTGATCCTGTGGGTGAAGAGTTGGTTGCGCAATAGCAGGTGTTGCATTCCGGCGCATGGCCGGGATTTCACGCGGCGCTGACCGCATCTCTTTCGCAACGCTGCCTGCACCAACCCTGGTGACGCGACTTGTTGCACTGTCCGGGTCTTGATACAGGAGGGCGCTATATGCCGTTCGGCAATCTGGAGGCGGGCATCTGGCCTGCCGGCTTTCCACCGCTGCTGAGCTGGTGCGTGCTGGTTTCGGCCGCCGCCTTGCTTGGTCATCTGGTTCATCGCTTTACCGGCTATCCACGCATGCTGGGCTACACCATGGTCGGTCTGGTGGCCGGCTGGGTGGGGTTTGGTGACCTGCCCTGGCCTTTGCAGGGCAGTTCGGCGCTGCTGCTGGAGCTGGCCGTGGGCGCGAGCCTGTTGCTGGCTGCATCTCAAGTTTCCCTTCCCTGGCTGCTGCGTCAGCCCTGGCTGCTGCTGCAAAGCCTGGGCGAGTCGTTGTTGACTCTGGTGGTGGTGACCGCCGCCTTGCTGGCTCTCGGCTGGGGCTGGGCCGTGGCGCTGGCCGTCGGCGTGATATCCATGGCGGCATCGCCGGCCGTGCTGCTGCGCATTGCCGATGATTTGCGTGCCAGCGGTGCAGTGACGGATCGCAGTCTGCTGCTGGCAACCATCAGCACCTTGCTGGCGCTGCTGGGGGCGCTGGTGCTGACGGTAGTATTTGTTCCTGCCGCCGCTGCGGCGGGCGGCGGCCTGCAGTTCTCGGCTGCGGGACTGGGGCGTTTGCTGCTCAGCCTGCTGCTGACCCTGTTCTGGGCCTTGCTGGTCACGGCCGCTTTCTGGCCGGTGTTGCGTTGGCAGTCATCGCGCAGCGACAGCACGGCCTTTTATCTGCTCGCGGCAATGACTGCGGTCTGTCTGCTGGCAGAGCAATGGGGTGGTTCGGCCGCGCTGGGCTTTATGGTTGCGGGGCTGATGCTGCGCAATCTCAGTCCCATGCCATTGATCTGGCCCCAGGCCTTTCAGGCGGCCAATGCCATGCTCAATCTGCTGATGTTTGTACTGGTTGCCAGTATGGCAGCCCAGGTCGGCATGTCGTTCGCTCTTGTTTCGGTAGTGGCTAGCGCCGTACTGGCAAGGGCAGTCGGCAAATTTTCTGCAGTTTTGCTATTGGGGCACGGCACGGCCATAGGCTGGCGCAGACAGTGGCCCGTGGCCTGCGGACAGTTTGCGCTCTCGGGGGTAGCCCTGCTTATGGTCTCTGCTCTGGTGTCGCAGTGGACTGCTTTCAATGCCAGCGTGGCCCAGCAGCTCGCGGCCATTGCCTTGCCCATGATTGCCTTGTGTGAGGTACTGGGTGTGCTGCTGGCTGCCACGGCGCTGTGGCGCAGCGGCGATGCCCATCGCGGCGTGGGCCGCGCAGCCTTGCAAAGAGGGGAGAGGCGTCATGACGCATGAAGTCGAACACATTCAAACGGCAGCGGCCGATGGTCTGGGCGAATTCGCGCCATCTCAGGCGTTGACGCTGGGCGTGGAGCTGGAGCTGCAGTTGCTCAACACCCATCACTACGATATGACGCCTTATGCGCCCGATATGCTGGCTCTGCTCAAGAACGCCAAGGTTCCGGGCTCCATCGTTCCCGAGGTGACGGCCAGCATGATCGAAATCTCGACCGGCATTTGTAGCGATGCACAGGACGCGTATGAGCAGTTGGCGGTCACACGCGATGCCCTGGTCAAGGCGGCTGACCGGCTCAATATCGCGCTGGCCGGCGGCGGTACGCACCCGTTTCAGCAATGGCACCAGCAGCGCATCTACGACAAGCCGCGCTTCAAGGAGCTGACGGCGCTGTATGGCTATCTGACCAAGCAGTTCACCATCTTCGGCCAGCATGTGCATGTGGGCTGTCCCAGTGCCGATGATGCGCTGATGATGTTGCACCGGCTCTCGCGCTATATCCCGCATTTCATTGCGCTGTCCGCATCCAGTCCCTTTGTGCAGGGGCAGGACACGGCGTTTGACTCCGCGCGCCTGAACTCGGTGTTCGCATTTCCGCTCTCGGGGCGTGCGCCATTTGCCTTGCACTGGGAAGACTTCGAGCGCTATTTTGTCAAGATGGCTGCCACGGGCGTGATTCACAGCATGAAGGACTTTTACTGGGATATCCGTCCCAAGCCGGAGTTCGGCACTGTGGAAGTTCGTGTCTTCGATACGCCGCTGTCCATCCATCGCGCAGCGCAACTGGCGGCCTATGTTCAGGCGCTGGGCGCCTGGTTCCTCAGTGAGCAGCCCTTTGAACCCAGCGAAGACGACTATCTGGTCTATACCTATAACCGCTTCCAGGCCTGCCGCTTTGGTCTGGACGGCACCTATGTGGACCCTGCCACCAGCGAGCAACTGCCGCTACGCGAGCATATCGAGCAGACGCTGGGGCGCATCACCGGCCATGCGCCGGCATCCGGCAAGAGCGCTTTGCAGGAGCTGGCCCAGGTGCTGCAGGGCGGCAACGATGCGAGCTGGCTGCGCGAAAGCTATGCCCGGGTGCAGCAGTTGCCGGAGGTGGTGCGCCAGGCGTCGCTCAGATTCGCTGGCAGGCCCTGACCGGCGTTGACATTATCGGCTCGGCGCAAGGCATTAGAGTTGCCAACACTTAAGAGTGGGGGGAAAGGCTTGAGTAAAGCCTGGACCAGACCTGCTTTGTTGATCCGCAGGTCCGGCTGTTCTCATTGCCTGGACCAGGCGGCGCCTAGCTTTATCGGATATGAGCGATTTCATGGTTGCGACCGTCATCCTTGGCATGCTCTGCGTGCATCTGTTGTGTTTTTGCGTTCTGTTCATGCTGATCAGTCGCAGGCTGCCCGGCAGAAAAATGGGCATGGAGGTCTTTGCGCTGGGCAATCTGCTGCTTGGTTGTGCCTATATATTGCAGTTGTTGGGCGGCAAGCCTGGCTGGAGTGTGATGAGCCTCGTCAATCACACGCTGACGCTTTGCGCGCCGGTAGCGTATGTGCTGGGTGCGATGCGGTTTTTCAATCGGCCGACGCCGGTATGGCGTCCGCTGCTGATTTTGGCACTGGCCTACAGCGCGGCTCAGGTGCTGGTGCAGTCTACGCTTGGTCTGGAGGCGCGTCAGGCCATGTTGGCTGCGGCATGCACTTTGCTGTTTCTCTGCATGACGATCACTTTGCTTTGGGGAACGCGCAGCTTTGCCAGGAATATGGCCGTGGAGATGGTGGTGTTTGCCATCCTGATCGCGGGCATATGTGGTCTCAATGCCATGAAGCTCATGCTGATCCTGAAGGGTGGGCTGCAGGCTTTGGACATGAACAGCCGTTTCCAGATGGTGTTCTATATCTATATGTCTTTTCTCGGTACGGTGATTCCGCCAGGCGCTGTCTGGCTGGCGTTGCGCCGTCTCACCGACGAACTCGGCAGCATGGCAGCGCAGGATCCGCTGACCAAGCTGCTCAATCGTCGTGGTTTGCTAGATGGGCTGGAGGCGCATTTCGCAGCCAGGAAAGCCGCTCCGGTCCACCTCTTGATCGTGGACATTGACCATTTCAAGCGCATCAACGACAACTATGGGCACCAGTTTGGCGACAACGTGCTGTGTCGCGTGGCAGAAGCGATTCAGCAAAGCACGCGCAGGAGTGATCTGAAATGTCGTCTGGGCGGCGAGGAGTTTCTGGTTCTTTGCCCTGGCCTGAAGGGGGATGAAGTTCTGCAACTGGCCGAAAGAATACGTGCGGCGATTGCGGAAATCGCGATACCTGGCATCAGCCTGCACGGCTCTGTCACTTGCACGGCGACGATTGGTGTTTCCAATCCGTTCATCACTTCTCAGGCATTTGACATCACGCTGCAGCAGGCCGATGCCGCTCTTTATCGAGGCAAGAGCGCCGGGCGCAACCGCGTTCAGCGTGCGGACCCCGAATACCTTCTGCCTCAGGCGCTAGAAAGCAAGGCAAGAAGGTCAAGCCTTTCTAACCGGGAAAGGGCCTGAAGACGCTCAGGCTGCAATCACCGTTACGGCATAACCCTTGCCGCTTGCAATCACCTCCAGCAGCCGATCGATATTGGGGTGAGCGCCGGGGCGTGCCTTGGCGTCTTCGGTGTGCTCTGCAAACAGCTGCAGACCCTCTTCGGCGGCGGCGACATTGATGCTGCCATGTTTTGCGTAGAGGGCGTTGTAGACCGTGACAGAGCCGGCCTTGCCAGGCGCATTCGGAATGCTTGCGGCAAGCTTGCCGTCGGAGCCGATCAGCTGTAGCTCGGCGACATGGGCGATGGAGGGAAGTTGCTTGAGGTTGTCGGCAAAGGCCATGGTGTGCTCGCGATGGTCGCTGTGATGGAAGCCGCTATTGTGAGGCAGTCTGATGGCGTGTTCAGCTGCGGGCGCTGTTTTGCTCCAGCACCCGCAGCGCCTGCTGCATCTGCGCAAGCGTTGGCGCGTACTCGGGCAGCTCGGCAATTTCATCCATTTCGCGCTGCATCAGCTGCTGAGCCTGTGCTGCAAGGTCCTGCCACTGTGCGGCGCTCATGAGGGCCTGCGCCGCCTGCAGCAAATCGGCTTCAGTCTCGTAGGACAGCGAAAGCTTGCGCACCACATTGAGGGCAAATGGCGGGCACAGCAAAATCTGAAACGCCGTGGAGCGCGCGAAGGCCCGATTGCTGTGGCCCTGCTTGCCGTGGCGCAGGGCCAGCCAGCTCAGGCAGGCCGTGCTTAGATAGATCAGCGCGAGTGCGATCAGCTGCAGCAGTTCGGAATGCAGCACCAGCAAGGCAGCGGGAAGACAGAGAAACAGCAGCGCAGCCAGCAGATACAGCGGCAGCGCAAACGCTTTGAAACTGCGGGAATGTGCCTCCACTGCCTTTGAAAATACCGCCTCACCGGGCAGGTGAATCCGCGTGGTGCTCCAGCGCTGCCGGTAGACGGGCTGGTGTAGTGCAAGAACAGGCAGCCATAGCAGGCGATTCTGACGCAGCTCGAAGCCCCGGCTGGCCAGCTGTGCCCGCCATCCCGAGCGTAGCGGGCGCAGCAAACCCTCTTCTGGCTTGAGCAGCAAGGCCGCGTCATAAAGATAGAACAGGACAATGGCCAGAACTACCTGCAGCTGCGTGGAGATCGTGAAGTACAAGACGGCTTTCGAGACAAGACAAACCCCGCGATCTTAGCGATGCGCGGGGCGGGGTTACAGGGGTTGAAGCCGCGACCGACCGACTGTCTTATTCTGCGGCTTTCTTGCGGCCAAACAATTTGCCTATGCCTGCGAACAGCGCGACCGCTGCGGCTGCAATGATCTTCCAGCCTGCTGCCAGAAAGCCTGCAATCGCACCCCAAAGGCCTTTCTTTGTGGCCACTGCGGCAGCTCCGCCGAGCACCAGTGCACCCAGGCCGATGGCGGCGACCTTGTCACCGTTCTTGAACTCGGCATAGGTCTGGCCACTGTTGTAGTCGAAGCCGGCGAGTACTTTCTTGAATTCATCGGTGTTCTGGGCCAGTGTGGCGGTGTCGGAGACCAGGGTGGCAGTCATCACGCCGCTGCGGCCCAGAATGCGCGAGGTGTAGTTGACATTCTTCTCGCCCGACTCGCCGCGCAGACGCAGACCCCATTCCAGTCGCTTGGTGGCTGTGTCGTAATGTGGGGGAACCTGCCAGCCATCGGTGTACAGCGCTTCAAGACCCAGCTTCTTGCGCTGTTCGTTGCCGGCCTTGTCGCCTGACTGCATGGATTTGAGCAAGTCGTCGGCATCGATTTTTTCGTCGTCCTTCACGTAGCCAGTGTCGTCATACGAAAACACGGCAAACCAGTCCAGCGATTTGGGGGCTATCAGAAAGTGATCGCTGCTGGGTGGGTTTCCAAATGCCTGCAACAGCTTGGATGTGTCGGCCTCGCCGAGAAAGGCATAGCCCGATGGAATCTTGACGCTGGCCTTGTCAGCGATTTCTCCCTTGCCGCTTTCCTGCCAGCGCAGGGCCTTGATTTCAGGCGGTAACTCCTGAGTGGCTTCGGTCTTGGCCCAGACGCCCAGAGAAAGTGACAGGCCGAGAACGGCTGCCGCGATGGACTTGAACATTCAATGAACTCCCGTGTTATGAATTTATTGAGGATTGCTATTGGTAATAGCGAACTTGATTTCACATTCGCATTCGAATCATCAATCGTTGATTCGCACGCGAAGCATAACGCGGCTCAAACTGAGCTGACAAAATTAGCAGGATTGATAGAGCAAAGCGTCAGTAATATCGGACAAAAAGCATGTTTTAAAGATTTTTCATGGGGATTGATCATATGCACAGTGCCATATCATTCTTGCAGGGACATGCCAATCTGGGCATGGGCAGCTGGCACCTTGGCCAGGGACGGCGTAGCCGGGACGAGGAGAAAGCGGCCTTGCTCACCGGATTGCAACTCGGCCTGAGCGTGATCGACACCGCCGAGATGTATGGCGACGGCCTTTCCGAAGAACTGATTGGCGATGTGCTGCGTGACTGGTCGCCAAGTCGGCCCCGGCCTTTTCTGGTCAGCAAGGTTCTACCCATGCATGCCAGCCGCAAGGGAGTGATGCGTGCGTTCGAGGCCAGCGCCCATAAGCTGGGAGTGGGCTGTATCGACCTCTATTTACTCCACTGGCGCGGAAATACGCCGCTGGCCAAGACGGTAGCCGCGTTTGAGGACCTTAAGACGCAGGGCAAGATTCGCCATTGGGGCGTTTCCAATTTCGACATCGACGATATGCAGGAGCTGTGGCAAGTTCCCGGCGGACGCAACTGCGTGGTCAATCAGGTGCTCTACAACGTTCTCAGCCGCGGCATCGAATATGACTTGCTGCCCTGGTGTCAGAAGAACGGCGTGACCGTGATGGCTTATTGCCCGCTAGGACATGGAGAGCTGATTGAGCACAGCCTGCTGGCTGAAATAGGTGATCGCCATGGTGTCGGTGCCAGTGTGGTGGCTCTGGCCTGGGCTCTGCGCAGCGGCAAAGTGCTGGCGATTCCCGAGAGCGGCTCCGAAGACCATGTCCGAGACAACGCCCGTGCACTGCAGCTCAAGCTCGGCCCGGAGGAGCTGGCGCTGATCGATGCTGCCTCGCCCCCGCCGCGCTTCAAGCAGCCGCTGGACATTCTCTGAGCAAGAAGGGCGCCTGAGGCTTAGGCGAGTCGGTGTCATGAGCGACGGTCCGTGAGATCCTCGCTGCCCGTACCAGCACTCAGACCTGAGCCCAGTCCGGCGCCCAGTCCCAGGCCTCCCGCTCCCATGCTTGCACCCTGAGCGCCTGCGCCACTGCGACCGCCCGAACCCTGAGCTTCACCGGCCTTGCGATTCCCTCCGGCGCCCCCGGTACTCGGCCTTGCCGGGCCCTGGGACGGTATCTGGAGATGCAAGGGAATGGGTTCAAGATCCAGAGCGTCGCGGATAAAGCCGCGCAGCGAGGTGACCAGCGCGGCGGTCTCGATAGGTCGACCGGCCACCATATCCTGGGCGGCCCGGGCCGCCAGTTCCACCTGCTCCTCGGTACCCAGCAGGATGATGTCGGACAGCGCGGCTTCCACGGCATCCCGGATACGACGCCGGCGCTCGTTCAGGCTAGCTCCGGCTGGCGGTTGCGGCGGCGTCTCATCGTTTTGCCTGAGCTCGCGCAGATGCAGAGGGCTCACGCTCAGTGTGCCGGTGAACGAGCTACCCAGCGTTTTGTAGGCGGCGATCAAGGTCTTGAGTCGTTCGTTGATCTGCCGGTTCTCACGCTCGCGTCGTTTTTGCACGGTCTGCATGAACAACAGGCGAATGCCCATCATCAGGCAGGTCACCAGCAACAGGCCCAGCACAGTGGAGAGCAAGGAGGTCCAGGAGCTGAAATCAAGCGAAGAGCGCATGGAGTTCTTTCAAACGGAGTCGTCGGCCATGAAAGCGAGTTTGCACAATTTTTACGCGATCAGGGCGAGAGTGGCATGCTCCGGCCGCGCTTGCGGCAAAGCTTGTCAATCGGGCTCGCGTTTTGCCATATGCTAGATAGTTGACATATCACCTAGCTGAGAAAAAGAGACAACGTGGTGGAGCCTGTGACTAACCGGGGTCTGAACCCCTCATGGATCATCGTCGCAGCGGGCGTCAGTGCCTCGCTGCATGTGGGTAAGCTGCCGCCCGCCGTGCCCCTGCTGCAGCAGCAACTGGGCGTGTCCCTGGTGCAGGCCGGATTTCTGCTCTCCACCGTTCAGGTGGCGGGCATGGTGCTGGGCCTGGTGGTGGGCCTGGGCGCCGACAAATGGGGTCTGCGTCGCAGCTTGCTGATGGGGCTGTTGTTGACGGCGCTGTCCAGCATGGTGGGTGCTTTGGCCACGGGCTTTGCCTGGTTGCTGGCGCTGCGCGCTCTGGAAGGTCTGGGATTCTTGCTGGTCGCCATGCCTGCTCCAGGGCTGATTCGTCGCAGCGTCAGGCCGTCAGAGCTGGGGGCGCGAATGGGCTGGTGGGGCTCTTATATGCCCATTGGCAGCGCCATGGGCTTGCTGCTTGGGCCATGGGTGCTGCAGGCGACGAGTTGGCAGACTTGGTGGCTTGCGCTGGGTTGTACCTCCGCCTTGGCTGCCTATGCTGTATGGCGCATGGTGCCTGCGGATGCCACTGCAGCGGTAGCAGTCCCTGCCGATGAAGGATGGCGTCCGCGCCTGGCGCTCACATTGCGCAGCCCCGGCCCCTGGCTGGTGTCGCTGGGCTTTATGGTGTATTCGGGTCAGTGGATGGGCATTGTCGGCTTTCTGCCCACGCTCTATTCTGAGGCAGGGCTCAGTGCCAAGCTGGCCGGCCTGCTGACTGCCGTGGTCGCCGCCAGCAATATGCTGGGCAATGTGGCCGCAGGCAGGTTGTTGCATCGGGGCTGGAGTCCCGCGCGCTGCCTGCAGACCGGCTATGTGCTGATGGGGCTGACGGCGCTGCTGGCCTATGTGCAGATCGGCGGCGAGCCTTTGGCGCCGCTGTGGCTGCGCTTCATGGCCGTGGCACTGTTCTCGGCGACGGGCGGCCTGATACCGGCGACCTTGTTCACAACGGCCATGCATCTGGCGCCCAGCCAGGCCACGGTGTCAACCACCGTAGGTTTCATGCAGCAATGGTCTTGCGTGGGGCAGTTTGTGGGTCCGCCGCTGGTGGCGGCCGTGGCCATGCAGATGGGCGGTTGGCAGTTTACGTGGATGGTGACAGGCAGCATGTGCGTGCTGGGCTGGTTGCTGGCGCAGGGAGTGGGCCGTTGCTGGAGCAGCCTCAGGGCCTGAGACTTGGGGGGATGCTCTGTATTTGTGAGCTTGCAGTTCTTAGTGAGTAAGTGCTGTAGTTCGATTTGGTGTGTTGTTTTGAGCTGGCGCAGAGGGCTCAATTGCCAGCCCAAGCATGATTCGAGTCTGAACTGCGGTTAGGCTGCAGTCTTGTGGAGGTTCATGATGCAAAAGCGCCAGTTTCTCGCCACCGCAGCTTCGCTGACGGCATTGTCATCAACGCCCTGGCTCGCGGGCTGTGCTTCGCGTCGTACCAAGACGGTGGTCAAGCCCGCCGAGCTGATCTATTACGGCGGCCCGATTCTCACCATGAACGACGCCCAGCCCCAGGTGGAAGCTGTGGCGGTGAATGCCGGAGTGATTGCCGCCATCGGCTCGCTGCCGGAGCTGGAGGCCTTGCGCGGTCCGGCCACGCGCATGGTGGACTTGCAGGGGCGCACGCTGATTCCAGGCTTTGTGGATCCACACAGCCATATCGGCGGCGTGGGACTGCAGGCCATTTCGGCCAATCTGCTGCCTCCGCCCGACGGCGGCAATGCCTCTATCGCCGACTTGCAGCAGACGCTGCGCGAGTACATCCAGACCTCGCCCGAGGTCAAACAACTGGGCATCGTGCTCGGTTTTGGCTATGACGATTCCCAGCTCCAGGAGCGGCGTCATCCCACACGCGATGACCTCGATGCCGTCTCCCGAGACCTGCCGATTGCCGTGATTCATCAGTCAGGGCATTTCGGCGCACTCAATTCCGCTGCCCTGGCCCGGGCCGGCATCGGCCCCGGCACCCCCAACCCCGAAGGCGGAGTGATTCGTCGCCGTGCGGGCAGCCCGGTGCCCAACGGGGTACTGGAGGAGAACGCCTTCTTCCACAGCCTGGGCCGGATCATGCCCAAGCTCACGCTTGAGCAATCCATGGACTGGCTGGAAAAAGCCCAGCAGCTCTATCTGGAGTTCGGCTACACCACGGTGCAGGACGGGCGCTCCGACGCAGGCGCGATCGCCTCGGCCATGGCGGCGGCCGAGTCGCGTCGGCTGGTCATCGACGTGGTGTCCTATCCCGACATACTGCAACTGGGCGATGGCGCGCTGGCCAACAAGCTCAAGTTCAGCCGCAACTATACCAATCGCTTCCGCATTGGCGGCGTCAAGCTCACGCTCGACGGCTCGCCTCAGGGCAAGACGGCCTGGCTGACCGAGCCCTATCTAGTGCCTCCCGATGGCCAGCAGCCCGGCTATCGAGGCTATGGGGTGCTCAGCGATGCCAGGGCCAACGAGCAGGTGGCCAAGGCCATCCACAACGGCTGGCAGATTCTGGTACATGGCAACGGCGACGCGGCGATCGACCAGTTCATCGCCGCCGTGCGTGCCAGCGGCCCCGTGGAGCAGGCGCGTGCCGTGCGCCCGGTACTGATCCACGGTCAGACGCTGCGACGCGACCAGGTGAGCCAGCTCAAGGAGCTGGGCATTTTCCCCTCGCTGTTTCCCATGCATACCTTCTACTGGGGTGACTGGCACCACGACTCGGTGCTCGGCGATCCGCGCGCGCAGAACATCTCGCCGACTGGCTGGGTGCTGGCCGAAGGCATGGTGTTCACCTCTCACCACGATGCGCCTGTGGCCCTGCCGTCGTCGATGCGTGTGCTCGATGCCACGGTGAATCGCACCACGCGCTCGGGCCGTGTGCTGGGGGCCGAGCATCGCGTCTCGCCCTGGGTGGCGCTCAAGGCGCAGACCATCTGGTCGGCCTACCAGCATTTCGAGGAAGACCGCAAGGGTTCCATCGAGGTCGGCAAGCTGGCCGACCTTGCCGTGCTGTCGGGCAACCCGCTGACCGTGGAGCCTCATCAGCTTGCCGGTCTCCAGGTGCTGGAGACCATCAAGGAAGGGCGCACGGTTTACAAGCGCGATGGGGCAAACTTCTGATTTGAGAGCCGCTTGCGATTGATAGGTATGCGTTTGGGTGAATGTCTTTCACGCATCGCGCGAGCCGATAAGGGCACGCAACGCACGCTCCAGTTGCCGGGCGTTCTCATGCACCAGCAGCCATTCGGGCTGCAGTACTTCCGTTGGTGCAGGTGATGCAGGGCAGCTATCCATGGTCGCCAGTGGATCATCGGCCTTGAGTGCGACCACGGTTGGCTGGTTGGCCAGATCCAGACAGGCATGCGTCAGCCAGCGACAGTAGTCCGCTATTGCCGCTGGCGGTGGCATCCCGGTGTGGGCGGTGGCACGATTCAGACTTTCGGCCAGCAGCAGATCCGTGGCATAGACCCGCACGGCATGGCGGTCATAGCGGCGGGTGACAAAAGCCAGTCGCTCTGCATTGAGCCGTCCGCGCAGGGACCAGCGGCGCGAGGAATGGGCCTGGCCTACGGCGGCGCGCAGGGCGGCCAGCGATTCATGGGCCAGTGATAGCTGGCCAAGAGCGGTTTCGGCTGCATCGGCTTTTTGCTGCTGGCAGGCCTTGAGAATCAGATCCAGACCGTTGGCAAGCTGCTTGAGAAAGATCGAGGCGGCCCGGCCCATATCCTTGATGGGATTGGAGGTCAGCAGCACCTGGCTGAAGATAAGCCCGACCGCCGCACCGACCGTGACGTCCAGCAGACGGGCTCCGCCCGCCATGCTGGGGCCGAGCACCAGCACCAGAATCACCGAGACCCCGGCTTGAATCGGCACCACGGGTGCGGGGCCGATGATGGCGCCGAGCAGGATGGAGAGAAATGCGCCCAGACTCATGCGCAGCAACAGATGCTGCTCTGGCAACTGCCACAGCAGATCGCCGATCACGATACCCAGTGTGCAGCCGATGAGCAGACTGCGCGCCTGTTTCAGATGGCTGGGCAGTCCAGGGGCGAGGCAGATCACGGCGGTGACCACGGCGAAGGCGGGCTTGGGGTGGCCCCAAAGCTGCTGGGCGATGACCCAGGCCAGCATGCTGGCCAGTGCGGCGGCAATCGCATCACGCAGGGCCAGCCTGGCCCGCGATGGAAAAGTGGTCTTGGCACGGCGCCAGGCCAGCATGAACGGGGTGCTCCAGCGCAATCTCAAACTCCTTGGTGTGGCGGTCGATCAGACTCTGATCCAGGGATGTTAGAGGGCGCCATGAGATTGCCCTGTGGGAAATACGCCACGCCACCCGAAAATGCAGTCCAGCGGATCAGTCTGCCGAGTCGTCGTACTGGGGCGGGGTCCTGCGAAAGCCACTGGTGATGATGGCCAGATAGGCAAGCCCGATGCAGCCCCAGATGAGGCCCGAGCTCAGCGAGCTGGGCTCCACTTCCAGCCACATGGCGCCTACGCTGATGAAGCCCAGCACCGGGGTGACAAGATAGCGCAGCAGGTCGCCCGGTCTGTGCCAGCGGCCCTGGCGCCACATATATTCGGCCAGCACCGACAGATTGACAAAACTGAAAGCCGTCAGCGCGCCGAAGCTGATCAGGGCGACCACATATTCCAGGCTCAGAAAGCCAGCGGTCAGCGCCACCGCGCCCACCAGCAGAATGTTGTAGGAAGGCGTGAAGGACTTGGGGCTGATGTGGCCGAAGAAGCGCTGGTGGATCACGCCATCGCGGCCCATGACATACATCAGTCGCGATACACCCGCGTGAGCCGCGATGCCCGAGGCCATGACGGTGACGATGGCAAAGGACAGCACCACTGACTTGAACAGCGCGCCGCCCACCAGATAGAGGATCTCGGGCTGGGTTTCGTCCACGGCCTCGAAGTACTGACCGGGGTCGCCCGGGAAATAGAGCTGCAGAAAATACGTGGCCACGATGAAGATCAGGCCGGAAATAAGCGCTGTCAGAAAAATGGCCTTGGGCAGGGTGTTTCGGGTGTCGTGAGTTTCTTCGGCCAGTGAGCTCAGCGAGTCGAACCCCGTGAACGAAAAGCAAAGAACGGTGGCTCCCGTAATCAGCGCACCGATCTCGGCCTGGGCGCTCCACAAGGGCGACAGTGTCCACAGGCCCAAGCCGCCATGCTCGGCAATCGCACCCAGGGCATTGCGGCCCGCATGCAGATCGCGCCAGACCATGCAGGTGAAGACGGCGATGACGAGCAACTGGAAGAAGACGATCAAGCCATTGAAATGGGCGACGAAGCGGATGCCGCGCAGGTTCACGCAAACCATCAGCGCGGTCAGGCCGACGATCCAGACCCAGTGGTTGACCTCGGGGAACATGGATGTCAGATAGATCTTGGCCAGCAGGATATTGACCATGGGCGAGAGCAGATAGTCCAGCAACGAGGACCAGCCCACCATGAAGCCCACATTGGGGTGAATGGCCTTTTGCGCATAGGTATAAGCCGAGCCCGAGGAGGGGTAGCGGCGGATCATGTGGCCGTAACTCAGCGAGGTCAGCAGCACGGCCAGCAAGGCAACAAAGTAGGAGGTGGGCACATGCTGCAGCGAATCGCGCGAGACCATGCCGAAAGTGTCCAGCAATGTCATCGGCTGGATATAGGCCAGGCCGATGATGACCACATGCCATAGCAGCAGAGTCTTTTGCAGGCCGGCAGAAGCAGGGGGCGAGGCAGCCTTGGCTGGGTGATCGGTCAGTGCAGTCATCTTCTACAAGAACAAGAGAGCCGTCGCAAAACTTGCACCGGCCTGCTCGTGGCAATGCACTAGAGAGATGAGTCCCAGCTTGGTTGCCACTGTGTTATCAATGGTTTGGGCACACCCCGAAGCAGGGCGCCGTTCTTGGGCTCCGCTGAACCTCGGGTCGGGCAACAGCGAAAAGCCGGCATTATCGGCTTTTGTTACTGCCGAGGTTGCTTATGATGAAAATCGCATTAAGTTCAAGGCGGTATCGGCACAGCTTGCTATGACTAGAAGAGCATATACATGCTCAGCCTCAACTCCCTTGCAGTAGAGACTGAATGCATTGCCATTCGGCTTCGGTCACTGGGGTAATGGAGAGACGATTGCCTTTTTGCAGCACGCGCATCTGCGCCAGTTGAGGTTGCTCGCGTAGCTCTGGCATCAGCAGGGGGCGGATCTTTTTCAAGGCCTGCACATCCAGCATAAGCCAGCGCGGTTTGTCGTTCTGGGACTTGGGGTCGTAATAGGGGTCTGCTGGGTCGAACTGTGAAGGGTCCACACGCAGATTGCCGGCAATGCGGGCAATGCCGTAAATCCCAGGTTCGGCGCAACTGGAATGCCAGTACAGCACGCCGTCACCCGCCTGCATATCGTCACGCATGAAATTGCGTGCTTGGTAATTGCGTACGCCATTCCAGGCAATGGTCTGCTGGGGGGACGCCAGAGCATGGTCGATGGAGTACTCGTCGGGCTCGTTCTTCATGAGCCAGTAACGATGGGTTTGGAGGCTGCTGTCGTTCATAGGTGCATTGTCGGCGAGGAGGTTGCTGTCTCAGTCATCACGATCTCGCTGCCAGGGACCGCGATCCTGCTGCCAATTGCGCACCAGATCGCTATTGCGTTGCAGCAGATTTCGGGTGTCCAGCCAGCGGCCCGGAATGTCCAGCTCGGCTTCTTCCACCACCCGCATACAGTCCTGAATATGGCGCTCGCCCAGATAGCGCAGAGTCGCGTAGCCTATGGATGCAGCTGCGAGCTGGCCCAGTAGCGGCACATATCTGGCGGCCTGCTTGGTGCTCATGCGCAAACCCATGGCTTTGCCGAGGCGCAGCACCATGTCGCGGGTGATGAACTTGCCGATCAGCACGGAGCCAACCATGGCGATGGCTTTCTGGACTTGCTCGCGCTTTCCTGGCGTGAGTTGGTCGAGTTGCTCTGGCGTCAATCCGAACTCCTGGTTGATGCGTGGATAGAGCTGTGCGAGCAGGGCTGCATCTGCAGCCCAGTCCAGACCGGGTATGGGAATGGCACTGGCGGCAGCGCTGACGAGTGCCCGTCTTCTCAGTAGTTTGCGGGCCCTTTCAGCGGCTTGGGCAATGTCTTTGCGCTCCGCTCTGGTCGCACTAAGGTTTCTGAAGCTCGGGTCTTTTTTCCACATATTCGATAAGGAGATGACGGAAATAGAAAAAGGGGCTTGTCGGCCCCTTTTGGTCGGAATTCAGATTCAGTTGGCCTTACCGCGCACCATGCCATAAATAAACAAAAGAATCACGGCCCCAATGACCGATGCGATCCAGCCTGCGGTTTGCCCGGGCTGGTACCAGCCCATGGCCGAGCCCAGATAGGTTGCTACAAACGAGCCGACGATACCGAGAAGAATCGTCATGATCCAGCCCATGCTGTCATTGCCGGGCTTGATGGCCCGCGCAATCAAACCGACGATAAGACCGACGATGATGGTTCCGACGATGGACATATTTTGTTCCCTGTTGGTGCTTTGACGAAAGTGACTCTACGCGGCCCGGCAGATCGACTCTGTCGGACGATTCTGAATGTCGGCGCGAGCGTGGTTCTTGCATGAAAACATGCGGCGGCATGGGCTACATCAGAGCTCAAGGAAAAAACAAAAACGCCTGCAGAAAGCAGGCGTTTTGGTCGAGCGCTGATTCAAAATCAAGGCTGCAATGGACCCAGGGCGCTATATGCAGCAGCCGTGGTTGCCGAAGCGTCAGCACCTTCGACGCGGCGGGCGCCGTCAAAGCGGCGAGCCCAGTAGGAGGTCTGCATGCTTTCCACACGTACGCTGGCACCGGTGCGCGGTGCGTGGATGAATTTGCCATCACCCACGTAGATACCCACATGGCTGAATGTGCGGCGCATGGTGTTGAAGAACACCAGATCACCGGGCTTGAGGTCGCTGCGGTCAATTTGCTGAGTGGCATTGGCCTGTTCGGCAGAGACGCGAGGCAGAACCTTGCCCATGGTCTGGGAGTAGATGGCCCGCACAAAACCGCTGCAGTCAAAGCCGGTTTCTGCATTGGTGCCGCCCAGGCGATAGGGAACCCCAAGAAAGCCCATGGCCGTCACCACCAGATCGGAGGTTTTTTCGGCCACGTTCTGACGTGCTTCGCGCACGAAATCAGTCGTCTTCTCGGCCACGGAGTGTCGAGCTTCACGCAACTGGGTGATGAGGCCGCGGTTGACCAGCAACTGGGCCATGTCGTCGTCACGCTGCTCGCTAGGCGCTGCGTGCGCTGAGGTAACGCCGACAAATAGAAGTGCAATAAGCCATCGGGACATGGGGCGTGAGGGTAACACGTTCATTTGTAGGATGGGTGCTCTATTTCCAATTTTTTCTCTTGGTTTTTGATGCAGCACAGCAAGTGAGCTGCGGGCATAAGCTTATTGCGTGAGCTGCTCTCAAATTTGCAGCGTATTGCAGTAAGTGATTTCCCCATTCTGGTGAATGCGGGTCGGGAATGCACCAATTCATGGTATTGACATGCGAGAGGCGTTGCATTGACGGACTTTCTACCCCGGCATGCGCTTGCAGCGACAATAGCGCCATCGATTGCAGCCGATGCGACACTCTTCCTCAGCGTGCCGCGCGTCTGTCCTGCGCAAGCGCTGCGCTTTTTAGCAGTGGCTTGACACGGTTTTAAGAAAGATTTGCCATGTTGTTAGAAGCTTCCGAGTCGCAACTGGTTCTGGTGGACTACCAGGACAAGCTGATGCCCGTCATTCACGAAGGCGCGCAAGCGCTGGCCAATGCCGTCAAGCTGGCCAAGATGGCGCAGCTGCTGGATGTGCCTGTCTGGGGAACTGAGCAGAACCCCTCGCGCCTTGGCGCCAATAATGCGGAACTGAAGGCGCTGTGCCAGAAGACGCTGGAGAAAATGTATTTCAGCGCCGTGCCGGAGGGGCTGGGTGAATGGCTGCGTCCTCCCGCCAAGCCGCAGGGCGGCAATGCGCGCAGCCTGCCCAAGCATCTGCAAAAGCCCCAGCAGCAGGCGCCCGAGCGCAATATGGTGGTGATTGCCGGCTGCGAAACCCATGTCTGTCTGTTGCAGACGGCGCTGGAGCTGCTGGAAGACGAGTTCGATGTGTGGGTGGTGACGGATGCTTGCGGCTCGCGTACCGAGCGTAACCGCGATGCGGCGTTTGACCGTCTGGCAGGTGCCGGCGCCGAGCTGGTGACCACCGAGATGGTGATGTTCGAGTGGCTGCGCACCTGCGAAGACCCTGCCTTCAAGGAGATGCTGGCTCTGGTCAAGTAATCGCTTGCAGCTATTCGGGAAATAAGCGCCTTCTGGGCGCTTTTTCTTTTGGCTGCGCGCTGATCGCCACATTTCCATCCAGTGGCGCTCAGATCCCAGGAATCACTGCCTGGCTTGCAGATGGTCTCCATGGGGTGTCCACCGAGGAG
Organism: Comamonas sp. HJ-2; assembly: GCF_053615495.1. NCBI lineage: Bacteria > Pseudomonadati > Pseudomonadota > Betaproteobacteria > Burkholderiales > Comamonadaceae > Comamonas > Comamonas sp. HJ-2. Next base: position 68,518 of record NZ_JBSIFD010000023.1, read on the forward strand.
TCAGGAGCACTATGTCATACCCCATGGCACGGCGGACACGAATTCCTAAAAGATGGTTTCAAGGGGGACCCAGGAACTGAACGTGCTTGGGCCGGTGCTCTGATGCGGCGTTGATGCGATAGTAAAGTGCTGTCAGTTTTTGGCAAGCGCGTTATGAATAATTATGAATTCAGAAAACTCTCTGCAGAAGACGGAGAGTCAAGGAGACATATTCATGACCACGCGTTTCGAAGATTTTTATCAGCGTTCCATTCATGACCGCGACGGCTTCTGGGCAGAGCAGGCCGGCCTGATCGATTGGCAGCAGAAGCCGCAGCAGATCTGTGACTACAGCAACCCTCCATTCGCCAAATGGTTTGTGGGCGGCACAACGAATCTTTGCCATAACGCCATTGACCGCCATCTGGCAGAGCGCGGCGATCAGAACGCGTTGATCGCCATTTCCACCGAAACCCAGACCGAGAAGGTCTACAGCTACCGCGAGCTGCATGCGGAAGTCAACCGCATGGCCGCCGTGCTGCAGTCGCTGGGTGTGCAAAAAGGCGACCGCGTGCAGATCTATATGCCCATGGTTGCCGAGGCCTGCTTTGCCATGCTGGCCTGCGTGCGTCTGGGCGCCATTCACTCCGTGGTGTTCGGTGGCTTTGCCTCGGGCGCGCTGGCGTCGCGCATCGATGATGCCGAACCCAAGGTCATCATCAGCGCTGATGCGGGCTCGCGTGGCGGCCGTGTCGTGGCTTACAAGCCTTTGCTGGATGAAGCGCTCAGGCAATCCAGCCACCAGCCCGCTGCCGTGCTGATGGTCAACCGCGGGCTGGCTGAAATGCCCATGAAGGCAGGTCGCGACCATGATTGGTCGGCCTTGCGCGCCCGGCACATGAATGCGCAGGTGGATTGCGTCTGGGTGGAGTCAACCCATCCCAGCTACACCCTCTATACCAGCGGCACCACAGGCAAGCCCAAGGGCGTGCAGCGCGATACGGGCGGTTATACCGTGGCGCTGGCGGCCAGCATGCCGCATATCTTCGATGCCCAGGCCGGACAGACCTTCTTCTGCACCAGCGACATAGGCTGGGTCGTGGGTCATAGCTACATCATCTATGCGCCGTTGATTGCGGGCATGGCTACGGTGATGTATGAGGGCCTGCCAGTCAACCCCGATGCCGGCATCTGGTGGAGCATTGTCGAGAAATACAAGGTCACGCACATGTTCTCGGCGCCGACGGCGATTCGCGTGCTCAAAAAGCATGATGCGGATTACCTCAAGCGCTACGACATCTCCAGCCTCAAGGCCCTGTGGCTGGCCGGCGAGCCGCTTGACGAGCCCACTGCGACCTGGATCAGCCAGGCCATCAACAAGCCCATCATCGACAACTACTGGCAGACCGAGACCGGCTGGCCCATCATGACGCTGTGCAACGGCGTGCAAAAGCAGGCCACGCGTTTTGGCAGTCCGGGCCGGGCGGTCTACGGTTACAACGTCAAGCTCATCGATGACGCCAGCGGCGAGGAGTTGACCCAGGCGAATCAGAAGGGCGTGCTGGCGATCGAAGGTCCGCTGCCGCCCGGTTGCATGCAGACGGTCTGGCGTGACGACAACCGCTTTGTCAACACTTACTGGAAGAGCATTCCGGGTCGGCTGATCTACAGCACCTTTGACTGGGGCATCCGCGACGAGGATGGCTACTACTTCATCCTTGGCCGTACCGACGATGTGATCAATGTGGCAGGCCATCGCCTGGGCACGCGCGAGATCGAGGAGAGCATCTCTGCCCATGCCCTGATTGCCGAAGTGGCGGTGGTTGGCGTTGCCGACAATCTCAAGGGCCAGGCTGCGCTGGCCTTTGCCGTGGTGCGCGATGCGGCCTTGGTGGCAGATGAGGTGTCCAGCAAGGCCCTGGAGGCCGATGTGATGAAGCTGGTCGACTCGCGTCTGGGTGCGGTTGCGCGTCCGTCTCGCGTGATTTTCGTCACGGCTCTGCCCAAGACGCGCAGCGGCAAGCTGTTGCGTCGGGCCCTGCAGGCCGTGGCCGAAGGCCGTGACCCTGGTGATCTGAGCACCATGGAAGATCCTGCGGCCCTGGCTCAGGTCCAGCAACGCTTGTAACTTCAGCAAGCCGTAGCCTGTGGTGATGGCTCTCAAAATCACCACAGCCCAGGCAAGGCCCACCCCGCAGCAAAGTCCGTCGTCCCCTCAGGGAAGACTCGAAGCGACTCAGGGGATATTTGAATACAAGGCCTGCGACCATCAAGGCGCAGGCCTTGCTGTTTGCAGCCTAAAATCGCCCGATCGCGCCGCGCAGTCCACTGTCTGGCGCCATGGAATTGAAAAACTTCGAGAAAGAGCTGTTGTGCAAATTGCATCCTCCATCTTCAAGGCCTATGACATTCGCGGCATCGTGCCGTCGACACTGACTGAAGAAGTCGCCCGTGGCATAGGCCGCGCATTCGGCATGGCAGCGCTGGTAGCCGGCGAAAAAACCGTAGCGGTGGGCCGTGATGGACGTCTGTCGGGTCCCGCGCTGTCGGAGGCATTGATGCAGGGCCTGACCGATGTGGGTGTGAATGTGATCGACATCGGCCTGGCCACCACGCCCATGCTGTACTTTGCGGCCGCGACCTTGTGCACCAGCGGCATTCAGGTGACGGGCAGCCACAACCCCAAGGATTACAACGGCTTCAAGATGGTGCTGGCAGGCCGCGCCATTTATGGCGAGGAAATCCAGGCCCTGCGCGTGCGCATGGAAGCCGAGGACTGGACGATCACTGGTGCCGGACAGATCAGCCGTGCTGATGTGCTCGCCGATTACACCGCCCGCATCGTGGGCGACGTGAAGCTGGCGCGGCCCATGAAGATCGTGGTGGACTGCGGTAACGGCGTGGCCGGTGCGTCGGCGCCCGCCATCTTCCGGCAGCTGGGCTGCGAGGTGATTGAGCTGTTCTCTGAAGTCGACGGCAACTTCCCCAATCATCATCCAGACCCCAGCAAGCCCGAGAACCTGCGCGATGTGATCCAGGCCCTGCAGACCAGCGATGCCGAGCTGGGTCTGGCCTTTGACGGTGACGGCGACCGTCTGGGCATTGTGACCAAGGACGGCCAGAACATCTTCCCCGACCGTCAGATGATGCTGTTCGCCAAGGATGTGCTTTCGCGTGTGCCTGGCGGCTCCATCGTGTTCGACGTCAAGTGCACCCAGCGTCTGGCCCCCGAGATCGAAGCTGCAGGCGGCAAGGCCGTGATGTACAAGACCGGCCATTCGCTGGTCAAAGCTCGCATGAAGGAGCTGGGCGCGCCGCTGGGCGGCGAGATGAGTGGCCATATCTTTTTCAAGGAGCGCTGGTACGGCTTTGACGATGGCACCTACGCCGGCTGCCGTCTGCTCGAAATCGTCAGCCGCGAAACCGACCCCAGCGCAGTGCTCAACGCATTGCCCACCAGCTTCTCCACGCCCGAACTCAATGTGGCCTGTGCCGAAGGCGAGCCCCATCGTCTGGCGGCCGAGCTGCAGGCGCTCGCTGCCACGGAGTTTGCCGAACCTGCCCAGGTCAGCACCATTGACGGCCTGCGCGTGGACTGGGCCGACGGCTTCGGCCTGATCCGTGCCAGCAACACCACGCCGGTGCTGGTGCTGCGCTTTGAAGGCCACACACAGCAAGCCTTGCAGCGCATCGAAGCGCAGATGCTGGCCTTGCTCAAACGCGTCAAGCCCGACGCCCAGGTGGGCGCTTCTGCGCACTGATAGCAGCAGCGCTCAAGCATGGCCAGACCAGCTCCCATGAGCTTTGCCCGTGCGCTGTTCAGTGCACTGGCCTGGGCGGTGCAGCCTCTGCTGCGGCGCAAGCTGCGACGCAGAGCGCTCGCTGAGCCGGGCTACGGCGTGGCCGTACCGGAGCGCTTTGGCCATTACCAGCCTGCAGATCTGGGGCGCGATGGACGCGGCCGATGGGTGTGGATTCATTCGGTGTCGCTGGGCGAGACCCGAGCTGCCGCCATTCTGATCAAGGCCTTGCGCGAGCGCATGCCGACCATGCGTCTGCTGCTGACGCACAGCACAGCGACTGGCCGAGAGGAGGGCGCAAAGCTGTTGCTCCCGGGCGATGTGCAGGCCTGGCTGCCCTGGGACTCCCTGGGCGCCACCAGGCGTTTTATCGCGCAGTTCCAGCCTGCCGTGGGCGTGCTGATGGAAACCGAGATCTGGCCCAATCTGATTGCGGCTTGTGCCAACACAGGCATTCCTCTGGCCCTGGCCAATGCTCGTCTGAACGAGAAATCCGAAGCCGGTGCTCTTAGAGTCAGGCCTCTGTCTCGCCCTGCATACGCCGCATTGGCTGCTGTCTGGGCGCAGACCGAGGCCGATGCCAAGCGCCTGCGCAATGTAGGCGCCCATGTGGATGCGGTGCTGGGTAATCTCAAATTCGATGTGCAGCCCGATGCCGTCCAGCTTGCCAGGGCCGCGCAATGGCGCACTGCGTTGGCGCGCCCCGTGCTGCTGTTTGCCAGCAGCCGCGAGGGTGAGGAAGCGATGTTCATTGATGCGCTCAAGGCCCTGGGCGATGCTGCAACGACAGTGCAATGGCTGGTCGTTCCGCGTCATCCTCAGCGCTTTGCCGAGGTGGAGAACTTGCTGGGCAAAGCGGGCTTTGCTGTTTCGCGGCGCAGTCGGTGGGGGCAGAGGCCTCCTCTGCAGTCCGGCGCGATCTGGATTGGTGATTCGCTGGGCGAGATGCCCCTGTATTACGGCCTGGCATCGGCAGCCCTGATGGGGGGAAGCTTTGCGCCGCTGGGCGGGCAGAACCTGATCGAGGCGCTGGCCTGTGATTGTCCCGTGATACTGGGGCCGCATACCTTCAATTTCAGCCAGGCTTCGGAGCAGGCGCTGCAGGCCGGCGCAGCCCTGGGCGTGCAGGATATGGGAGCGGGCTTGGGCCAGGCCCTGGACCTGGTGGCCAGGCCCGACCGTCTGCAGGCCGCCGTACAAAGCTGCAGGCAGATGATGCAGGGCAATCGCGGTGCGGCCGCGGCCACGGCCGAGGCGATTCAAGCCTTGATGAAAGCTCCTTGATTAGGAGCATATGGCGCCCTGTGGGTAAGGGTTTTAAGTCGATATGATGTCGAACCCTGAAATCCTGCCTCTCGACCGGTCTTAACGCTTGAGCGTTCTGGCCACAGGCCGTGCAGCAGCCATGCTGCCTGTAACGGCTGGCCTTGTTGCCGCAGCCGGGGCAATGCCGGGCGTGCGTGTCAGTGCGTCGATCATGCGCAGATCATCGTCGCTGAGCACGCCTGCGGCCTGGCGCAGCTTGAGCTGGCCAAGCAACACCTGATAGCGCGCATTGGCCAGGTCGCGCTCGGTCTGGTAGACCTGGCTCTGGGCATTGAGCACATCGATATTGATGCGCACGCCAACCTCATAACCCATTTTGTTGGCCTCCAGCGCACTCTGGCTGGAGGCGAGAGCGGCTTCCAGCGCCTTGACCTGAGCCTGGCCGGACTGCACGCCGAGGAAGGCCGTGCGTGTGGCCTGCTCCACGCTGCGGCGGGCATCGTCGAGCTGGGCGCTGGCTTTTTCCTCCAGCGCCACGGTTTCCCGGATGCGGTTCTGCACCGCAAAGCCCGCAAACAGTGGCATGTTCATGACCACACCGATCTGGGCTGCGTTGGTGCGATAGCTTAGGGGAATGGAGGGAGTCATGGAGCCGTTGGGATAACGGTTGACCACATAACCGGCCTGCAGGTCCACGGTGGGCTTGTGGCCGGCCTCGGCCTTCTGCGTGTCCAGCCTGGCTATGTCCAGGGCCAGCTGGGCCTGGCGCAACTGGGGCTGGGCGGCCAGGGCCTTGTCCACCCAGTCTTGCATATTGTCGGGCTCCACCCTGGGCAGGGTCAGCGGTGCAGCCAGCGGCGTGGGCTGGATGCCAACGCGGCCCACGAGCTGACCCAGGGCAACGCGCTTGACCTGCAGGTCATTTTGCGCGGCGATTTCCTGGGCTGTGACCAGGTCAAAGCGGGACTGGGCTTCGCGCGAGTCGGTGATGGTGGCCGTGCCGACTTCGAAATTGCGCTTGGCCATCTCGAGCTGGGTGCTGATGGCCTGCTTTTGCGACTGGGCGACCTGAACGCTGTCCTGGGCTGCCAGCACATCGAAATAGGCCTGGGCCACACGCACGATCAGGTTTTGTGCGGCTGCATCCAGCTGAGCCTGGGCCACATCCACGCCGCGCTGCCCCTGCTCGTAGGCAATCTTGTTGGCGGGGCGATACAGCGGCTGCTGGGCGCTGAGCTGCACGTTCTGCTGCGTGTTGTTGAAGCTGCTGGCCATGCCGGGCACGGGCACCGAGGTGTGAATGTCGACATGGGTGCGGTTGGCTCCCGCCGTCAGACCCACGTTGGGCAGCAGCCCGGACAGGGCCTGATCGGCGCGGCTGGCCGCAGCTCTCGCATCGGCTTGCTGGGCCTGCCATGAAGCGTCATAGCCGCGGGCCTGAGCCACCAGCTCCGACAAGGTCTGGGCCTGTGTCTGAGCGCCGGCCCATGCCAGCAAAACTCCCAAGGAAATGGCACGCAGCGCGTGGGCGGAGGGGGCTTGCAGGGGCCTGGGCAGCTTGGTCATAGATGTCAGGGTTGGGCGGTCTCGATCACAACGGAAAACTCAACAAAGCTCTGGATTGTCCGAGCAATAGGCCCGGCAATCTTTCAATAACGGGGAACGCCCGGGTCGGCGCTGAGCGACCAGGCGTCAATGCCGCCGGTGATGTTGCTGACGTCCTCAAAGCCGTTGTTGAGCAAAAACGCAGCCACGCTCATGCTGCGTGCGCCATGGTGGCACAGGCAGGCGACGGGGTGGTCTGGGTCCAGCTCCTGCAGACGGCCGGGGATGTCGTGCATGGGAATGCAGCGCAACTCGAAGCCCTCGCCGGGCTGAATGCTGGCCAGGGTGACTTCCCAGGGTTCGCGCACATCCAGCACCACGGGCCTGACGCCATTCGCGGCATGAGAAGCCAGCCATTGCTGGAACTGGGCGGGCAAGACCTGGGTCAACATAAAAACTCCTGGTGGCCGGCCGTCGAATCTGCGGGCCGGCCCTGACACTGAAAGACAGGCCCTGCTTGCTGCACCGCCGAGTCGCAGCGCAGCAAGCAGGGCGAACGCAACAAGCGTTTAGAACGAGAAGCGCGAAGGCTCTTCAAAACCCACGAGGCGGGTGGCCGCGGTATCCCAGGGTTGCTGGACTTCAAAATTGTTGCCGTTCTTGGTCACCAGCGTGAAGCGCATCACGGGCATGTGACCGACGATGGCGGCAATACGGCCGCCTTCGTTGAGCTGGGCGTAAAGGGCATCGGGAACCTGGGCCACCGAGCCGCTGAGCACGATCACGTCGAACGCGCCCTGAGCCAGGGACGCGGTGGCACCGTTGGCCAGCTTGACTTCGACATTCTTGACGCCGGCGCTGAGCAGATTCTCACGGGCCATTTCGGCCAGCTCGGGGTCGATCTCCAGCGTCACGACTTCCTTGGCCTGGGCGGCCAGCAGGGCTGCCATATAGCCTGAGCCGGTGCCGATCTCGAGCACGCGGTCGGTGGGCTTGATCTTCACGTCTTGCAGCATGCGCGCTTCGATCTTGGGTGCCAGCATGTGCCAGCCTTTGGCGGCAGCTTCTTCGGCCGTGCCCTTCAGGGGGACTTCAATGTCCATATAGGCCATGTTCGCGTATTCGGGCGACACATAGTCTTCACGGTGGACCTTGCCCATCAGCTCCAGCACGGACTCGTCCAGCACGTTCCAGGGGCGGATTTGCTGTTCGATCATGTTGAAACGAGCCTGCGCGTGCACATCGCGCGGGTCCACTTGGGCATTCATTGGCAGGGCCATGGTATCTCCGGGGAAAGACTTATCAGGACAAACCATCGATTCTACGAGCCTCGGAGGCTTCGTGCGGCGGCTCAGCGCTTTTTGAGGGGGCGCCAGACCATTTACGGCGCATCCAGTTGGCAAAATCATCGAGATAGCAGTACACCACGGGCACCACGACCAGGGTCAGCAGCGAGGAAGTGATGACGCCGCCGATCACGGCCTGACCCATGGGGGCGCGTTGCTCGGAGCCCTCGGTGACCGCAAAGGCCAGCGGCACCATGCCGAAGATCATGGCCAGCGTGGTCATCAGGATCGGGCGCAGGCGCACGCGGGCCGCCAGCAGCAGCGCTTCGTTGCGCGGCAGGCCCGGCTCGGTCTGGCCGCTGGCCTCGTTGGTACGGGGCTCGCGGGCGCGGATGGCAAAGTCCACCAGCAAAATGGCGTTCTTGGTCACCAGACCCATGAGCATGACCACGCCGATGATGGAAAACATGGACAGGGCCGAGCCGAACATCATCAGGGCCAGCACCACGCCTATCAGTGTCAGGGGCAGTGAGGTCATGAGTGCCAGGGGCTGGAGAAAGCTCTTGAACTGGCTGGCCAGAATCATGTAGATGAAGATGATGGCCAGCATCAGCGCGGAAATCGCGTAGCCAAAGGATTCGGCCATGTTCTTGGCCGCGCCGCTGAACTGGTAGCTGTAGCCGGGCGGCATGGGAATGGTGGCCAGCGCCTGCTTGATATCGGCAGTGACCTCGCCCGTGCTGCGCAGATAGACATTGGCATTGATGGCGACCTCGCGGTTGAGATTGCGGCGGTTGATCTGGCTGGGGCCGGTGCTGTCCACCACGCTGGCGACCTGGTTGAGGCGCACGATGCGCATGCCGCCATCTCCTGCCGACAGTGCAAACGGCAGGCGCTCCAGGTCCTGGGGCGTGGTGCGCGCCTCGGGCTCGAGCCGCACGTTCACGTCATAGGTCTGGTCGTCGCTGGCCCGCCAGTTGCCCACCGTCTGGCCGGCCACCCAGGTGCGCAGCGCGCCGGCCATATTGCCTATCGACAGGCCCAGGTCGGCTGCGGCATCGCGATGGACCTCGATATTGACCATGGGCTTGTTGGGCTTGAGGCTGGAGTCCAGATCGACCAGGCCCGGGATGTCGGCTATGCGCTCCTGCACGATCTGGCTCAGGCGGCCCAGTTCGTCCAGATCCGGGCCCATGAGCGAGAGCTCGACCTGCTTTTGCCCGCCCACGGCCTCGCGCAGGCCCACATGGGTGAGCTTGATGCCTGCAATCGCCTGCAGCCTGGGGCGCAGATAGGCCGAAATCTCGTCCACATTGCGGCTGCGCTGGTGGCGGTCAACCAGGCGCACATAGATATTGGCGTAGTTCTTGCCGTTGGCATTGCCGGTGTTGATGGTGGTCAGCGTGTAGCGCACCTCGGGCAAGGCGCGCAATATGTCCGTCACCTGCCTGGCCTTGGCTTCGGTGGCTTCGATCGAGGAGCCTTCGGGGGTGTTGAAGCTGATCGAAGTTTCCGAGAAGTCCGCCTTGGGCACAAATTCGGTGCCAAGCAAGGGTACAAGAGCGATGCTTGCTATGAAAATAATGAATGCCAGCGCCAGGGTGAGCAGCTTGTGAGCCAGCGACCAGCGCAGTATGCCCTGATAGAAGTCCGAGAGCCGATCGCTCATGCGCTCCACCCAGGCCGTCACGCGTCCCAGCGTGCGGTCGTACAGGCTTTTGCTGCCATGTTCGCCATGGGCGTGGATTGCCGGGTCATGCCAGACGCTGGAGAGCATAGGGTCCAGCGTGAAGCTGACAAACATGGAGATCAGCACGGCCGCCACGATGGTGATGCCGAACTCATGGAAGAACTGCCCGATGATGCCCCCCATAAAGCCTATGGGCAGAAATACGGCGACGATGGAAAGCGTGGTGGCGAGCACGGCCAGCCCGATCTCCTGCGTGCCTTCCATGGCGGCCTGATAGGCGTTCTTGCCCATCTGCACATGGCGCACGATGTTCTCGCGCACCACGATGGCATCGTCGATCAGCAAACCCACACACAGCGATAGCGCCATCAGCGTGACCATATTGATGGAAAAGCCGAACCAGTACATGAAGAGGAAGGTACCGATCAAGGCAATCGGCAGCGTCAACCCCGTGATTACCGTGGAGCGCCAGGAGTTCAGAAACAGAAAAACGATGAGCACCGTGAGCAAGGCACCCTCGATCAGCGTCTGGCGCACGTTGTCCACGCCCACGCGGATGGCGCGCGAGTTGTCGGCAATCGCCTGCAGGCGCACGCCGGGCGGCAGCTCGGGGGCGATGGCCTTGATCGCCGCGTTCAGGCCGTCGACCACCTCGATGGTGTTCTCGTCCTGGGCCTTTTGCACCGACATCAGCAGAGTGCGGCCGCCGTTGTACAGCGCCAGGGTCTGCAGCTCCTGCGCATCGTCCTGCACGCGGGCCAACTGGCCGACGCGGATCGGGGCGCCGTTGCGGTAGGCTACGATGATGCGGGCAAATTCCTCGGGGCGCTGAATGCGGGCATCGATCTGCACCACGCGTTCCTGGGCCTTGGAGCGGATCGCGCCCACAGGCAGATCCTGATTCTCGGCACGCACCGCCTGGGCAACCTGCTCGGGGGTAATGGAGTAGGCCTCGAGCGCCTGCGGGTCCAGATAGACATTGATTTCGCGCTTGGTGGCTCCCACCATGTTCACGGCGCCCACGCCGCGCACGTTCTCCAGCCGCTTTTTCAGCACCTGGTCGGCCCAGCTCGTCAGCGCAATCGCGTCGGGCGGTGTCACGCTCTGGCCATTGGCTGCGGTCTCGCCGTGCAGGGCATGGGGGTCTGGCAGCACGGCCAGCGACCAGACAGCCGTGCTGGCCGGGTCGAAGCGGATGACGCGCGGCTCCTTGACCTCGTCACGCAGCGTGGGGCGCACCGAGGCGACCTTCTCGCGTACATCGTCGGCAGCGCGGCGACCGTCTATATGCAGCTGGAACTCGATGATGACGACGCTGGTGCCTTCGTAGCTGCGCGAGGTGAGGGCATTGATGCCGGCGACCGAGTTGACGGCTTCCTCTATCTTCTTGGTGACCTCGCTCTCGACGATCTCGGGCGAGGCGCCCGGATACTCGACCGTGACCACCACCACGGGAAACTCGATGTTCGGGAACTGGTCAACCTTGAGCCGCTGGTAGGAAAAAATTCCCAGCACCACAAAGGCCAGCATGAGCATGGTGGCCAGCACCGGGTTTTTGAGGCTGATGCGCGTGAACCACATTTACCGGCTCCCGCTGCTGACTGGCTCGGCCGATTCTTCGACCAGCGTGCCTTCGCGCAGGCCGCCGGTGCTGCCAGCCAGTATCCGGTCGCCCGCATTCAGGCCCTTGAGGATCTGAACCCAGGTTGCGCCTTCATGGGCGGACTGGCGTCCCAGCTCCACGGTCTTGTGGATCACGCGAAGCTCTGTGCGGCTGGAGATTTCCTGTGCATGCTCCGGTGCGATTGCGGCCACGGCAGGCTTGCCCGCTTGCAGCACTTGCACATAGGGCTGGGGCTTGTCGGTGCGCACGGAGGCCAGAGGCACGGCTAGCTGGCTGGCGTTGCCGGTCAGTATGCTTCCCTGCAGGAACAGGCCGGGGCGTAACTGTGGAATGTGTTGACTGCTATTGTTTTTGGCGGCTTCGTCCTCTTGTACCGCCAGATAGGCCGCCACAGTGCGCGAGCCGGTCTGGGCGCTGGGATTGATGCGCACCACCTGGGCTCTGATGGCCGTCATGTCCTGGGGGGCACCGGGCACTTGCAGCTCGGCCATCTGGCCGACCTGAACCTGTACCGAATCTGCGGGAGCGAGCTGGGCCATGATTTCCAGCTTGGCCGGATCGACGACTTCGACGATGCGCGCTTCCACACCAACGCGCTCGCCGTTCTGGACAAAGCGCTGGGCGATCTGCCCGCTCATGGGGCTGGTGATGACGGCGTCGGTGACGGACTTGCGGGCCGCATCGGCGGCGGCCTGGGCGGCGGCCAGGTTGGCGCGGGCCGAATCCAGGTTGGCCTGCGAGGTCAGCAGTGCCGTGGTGGAGATAAAGCCTTTTTGCACCAGGGCCGCATTGTTGTCCTGGTTGCGCTGGGCAATCGCCAACTGGGCTCTGGAGGCATCGGCCTGCTGCTTCGCCTGGCGCCAGCGTGCCTCGGCCTCCGTGGCATCAACGCGAGCCAACTGCTGGCCCTTGCTGACGCTATCTCCTTCACGCACCGTCAGGCCGCGCAGTTCGCCCGCGACATAGGCCTTGACCACGGCCGAGTTCACCGCCTGCACCACACCGTTGAGCGGAACGCTCAAGGCAAGCTGAAGGGGCTGGACCGTCAGAACCTCCTGGGCAGCCAGTTGTATGGGCAGCTCCTGCGGAACCGCAGCATGGTTCGGGGCCTGTTTTTTATGCTGCAGATTGACGACTGCGCGCCAGCCTATGACGACCAGCAAGCCGATCAGGGCCAGACTCAAGGCCCAGCGGCCGGAACGCTTCATGGTGTGTATCCCTCTGAGGCAGGTTTTTCTGTTCTATGCGCCACATGGTAGGTGCGCCAGGCACGGCTTGTATTGCAAGTGTAGTGGGCGCCCTGCAGCATAGCGACGCCGCAATCGCTGTCATTGGTGAAAATGGGTAGTTGATTTGAGCTACGCTTGACGCGTCTTAAAAACCAAGGAGCCGGTGATGGCAGCGGAAACCATTTATCTGGGCGGAGGTTGCTTCTGGTGTACCGAAGCCGTCTTCGACCGTGTACGCGGAATAGTCGATGTGGAGAGCGGCTATGCCAATGGCCACCTGGACCATCCCAGCTACGACGATATCTGTACCGGACAGACCGGTCATGCCGAGGTAGTGAAACTTGACTTCGATCCCGCCGTCATCAGCCTGCGCGATGTGCTGCTGATCTTCTTTGGCACCCATGATCCGACCACGCTGAACCGCCAGGGCAACGATGTGGGCACGCAGTACCGCAGCGCGATATTCACCACCGATGCGCAGCAAACGGCCGAGGCACAGGCATTGATGCAGGAAATGCAGAATGAAAAAGCATTTGATGCGCCCATGGTCACTCAGATCGAGCCCTTGACCAACTACTGGCCTGCCGAAGACTATCACCAGGACTATTTCCTGCAGCACCCGGGCCAGGGCTATTGCGCTTTTGTGGTGGGACCCAAGGTGCAGAAATTCCAGAAAGCGTTTTCGCGCTGGCTCAAGGATTAAGCCTGGCTTGCTGCGCACGACCCGCAGTGCAGATACACTTTGCAACCCCCGGCAGCTTTGCTGCAGCCGTTTCGCCCAAGACCGCATTTGCTCCTGAACGTGTCACATCACTCCCATCTACGCAGAAACAGCCGTCCAGCGTCCGCTGGCGGTTGCGCCAGCCTGCGTGAAATCTGGGTGATGCGCTGGCTGATGGGCCTGCTGGCCCTGGCCATGGTGCTGGGCCCGACGCTTGGCCAGATGCACCGTGCAGTTCACGCGGTCAATACAGTCCCGGCAAAGTCCTATGTGGCGCACAGCCATGTGCAGCCAACCTCGTCGGCTGTGGCTGCGGCTGGCGACTGCCAGAGTGACAACAGCGGCTGCGCCCCGGATCAGGGCTGGGTCCATGCGCTGTTTGCGGGTCACGGCCCGGCCGAATGTCAGTTGCTGGATCAGGCCAGTCATGGCTATGCCGGGCCTGTGGCCATTAAGGCCTTCAGTGCGCCCGCTCCTGACAGCTTCATTCCCCGGCCGTTTGCTCCTGAACCCAGAGCCATCTTCATTGCCGCGCCGCTGGCTGCGCGCGCGCCTCCGCAGTTTCTCAGATCCCTGGCCTAAGCTCGGGCCATGCTTTGCATGGTCTGTTTGCTGCTGCCAGAAACCTCAAAATTGATAGCTTTCAGCGCTTTGTACACAAGCACTACAGGCTGTTTTTATTGAATTTCGTGCGCACTTTTGACCGCCTGCGTGCGCACGGTCGTTTGTGGAACTGAGATGTCTCAACGTTTTTTGAATTCTTCCGCCCATTCCTTGCACCGTTCTTCCAAGTCGGCTCTGGCCCGCGCCATCGAAGCGCTGCAGCCGGCAGGGCGCGGGCTGGCTCTGGGTACAGGCCTGGGCCTGCTGGCCTGCTCACCTCTGGTCTTTGCGCAGTCCGATGCGGCCAAGCAAGAGTCCAGCCTGGCGGAGGTGACCGTATCGGCGACCGGCATGGCCGCCGGCGATATGGCCACGCCCGTCCAGGTGCTCGGTGAAGAGGAACTGCGCCTGCGCCGTGCCGCGACCCTGGGCGAGACCCTGGCGGCCGAGCCGGGCATCAATGCCAGCCATTTCGGTGCGGGAGCCAGCCGCCCCGTGATTCGAGGCATGGATGGCGCGCGGGTCTCCGTGCTCAGCGATGGCTCGGAGTTGCTCGATGCCTCGACGGTCAGCCCCGACCATGCGGTGACCACCGAGCCGCTGCTGGCCAATCAGATCGAAGTGCTGCGCGGCCCTTCAGCTTTGCTCTACAGCCCCGGCGCCATGGGGGGCGTGGTGAATGTGCTGGACGGCAAGATTCCGACCCGGGTGCCTGAGAAGGGCCTGGAAGGTTCGGCCGAGGTGCAGGCCGGCACGGCGGCAGGCATGTCGGCCGGGGCCTTCTCCCTGACCACGGCCACGCCGCTCAAGAACGATAACGGCCAGCTGGTGCTGCATGCCGAAGGCGTGGCCCGCAACGCGGGAGACTATCGCGTGGGCAGCGGCTGGGGCCAGAGCAAGGTTCCGGGCAGCTTCAGCCGCGGCAACACGGGCAGCGTGGGCCTGTCCTGGGTAGGCAATCAGGGCTATCTGGGCCTGGCCTACACGCGGCAGCAGGCCAAGTACGGCTTGCCAGGCCATCAGCACAGCTTCGAAGGCTGCCACGCACATGGCGATCATCTGCATTGCGGCTCCCATGATGGGCATGACCACGACCATGATCATGAGGAAGGCGGCAGTGTGCCCGTGGTCGATCTGACCAGCGAGCGCTGGGATCTGCGCGGCGAATGGCGCAAGCCCACCGCCGGCATCGCCGCACTGCGTCTGCGCGGGGGCCTGACCAATTACCGCCACGACGAGATCGAGGATGGCAGCGTGGCCACTCAGTTCAGAAACAAGGCCCATGACCTGCGCCTGGAGATGGAGCATGAACCCATCGCAGGCTGGCGTGGCACGCTGGGTCTGCAAACCCTCAAGCGCCGCTTCAGCGCCACGGGCGAAGAGGCCTATGTGCAGCCCACGGATACCCAGCGCCACAGCCTCTATCTGCTGGAGGAATACCGCTGGCAGGATTGGAGCTTTCAGGGAGCCTTGCGCCACGACCGCCAACGCGTGGAGGCCGAGCTGAGCAACGAGCGTCGCAGCCACAGCGCCACTTCGGCGTCGCTGGGCACGGCCTGGAAGTTCCAGCCCGGCTATAGCGCATCGGCCTCGTTCACCAGCGGCAGCCGCATGCCCACGGCCGAAGAGCTGTTTGCCAACGGCCTGCACATGGCCACGGCAACCTACGAAATCGGCAATCCCAATCTGTCGCGCGAGCGCTCGCAGGCGCTGGACCTGGGCCTGGCCAAGACGGCCGGTGATACGACCTGGAAGCTCAATGCCTATCACTACCGCATCGAGGGCTATATCTACGGCGCCACGCTGGATGCTCACGAAGGGTTGCAGCTGCTGCAATACACCCAGGGCAATGCGCGCTTTACGGGCTGGGAGGCTCAGCTGAGCCAGCGCCTGAGTCGCGAGTTGAGCCTGAGTGTGTTTGGCGACGGCGTGCGTGCGCGTCTGGAAGACGGCTCTGCGCTGCCACGCATTCCGGCATTGCGTGCCGGCTTGCGTGTGAACGCGCGTTTGGCCGGCTGGGACACCATGGCTGAATGGACACAGGTGCTGCGCCAGAACCGCACGGCCCAGTACGAAACCCAGACGCCGGGCTATGGCATGCTGAACCTGGGCGCCAGCTACCTCTGGAAGAGTGGTGGCAACCAGTGGCAGTTCTATGTCAAGGGCCAGAACCTCACCAACCGTCTGGCCTACGCTGCAACCTCGTTCATTAAGAGTGCAGCCCCGTTGACGGGTCGCAATCTGGTGGTCGGTCTGAGAATGGATTTCTGATCCGGCTTCAGCTGAATTAAGCCGCATCCGGCCCAGGTTTGGGCCAGGGTCGGATGCCGTGGCTATAGATAGTGCTGCAGATGGCGCAGGGAACGTGTGCTGTCCACGCCGATCCTGGCAATCACTTCCGATTCGGGCACGCCGGCGCGCAGCCATTGCACGATGGCCGTGTTGCGCAAGACCTGCGGCCCTACGCGCTGCAGCGGAAATTTCTGGCTGTCCTCGGGCTGGGCCTGATGGGCGCGCTGAATGATCTGCGAGGCCACATGGAACAGCATGCGTACCGACAGTTCGCCGCCACGGCGCGAATAGAAAACGATATGGTTGCCGTCAATCACGGACGGCCCGCGCTGTGCGGCGCTGAATCTTCTCCAGCTTTGCAGGGCCTGAGCCACGGAGTCGGGCAGCTCAAGTAGCCGTTGCTGAGCATTTCTACCGCCTTCTATCTGCAGGTGGCGGGGCAGGGGCGACTCTCCGTTCGCAATGCTCTCCGAGCTGCCAAGCCAGACCTGATCGGCGCTTGAAAGCAGGTTCTTCCAGAGCAGGCAGCGCACTTCCTCGGGGGCCAGAGCCAGCTCGTAGAGCAGCAACACAATGGCGCGGTCGCGTGCGTCCTGATAGCCGTCGGCGCTGGGAAAGTGCCTTGGCAGTGACTGCCAGAGCAGGGGAGGCAGACAATGGCCCTTGCCGTCCTCGGAGGGAGGGCGTTCAGCCGGCTCGAGACCGGTTGCTGGGTTGGCGCTGATCCAGCCGTGCTCCATCGCATGATCGTAGATGCGCTCCAGCAGCCGCCAGTAGCGGCGGCGGGTGACCGGACTGATCTTGCGTTCTGGGTGGTGGTGCGCACGCTGGCCATCGCGTATCTGCAAAAAGCTCTGCACATCCAGCTCGGTTGCCTGATGCCAGGGCTTTGAAGAACGTTGCCTGCGCGCAGGGCGCTCCTTGCCAGAGATCGGTGCCTGCCCGGACAAATGCATCAACCAGGCCTGCCAGACCTTTTCATAGTTGCCGTCAGGAGAGGTATCCAGCGCATCCCAACTCTTGCTGCCCTCATGCTCGAGCCAGTCGCGAAACAGCTGGCTTCCTGTTGGCAGAGTGGATGGGTCTGGTGACTGCAGATCCGGAATGTCTATATCTTGCATGTGATGATTTTAATGTAACTTACATGAAATATTCATGACTACCAATAAGAATACATTCACTCAACCGCAAGCCTAAAGTAATCAGCGAAGAGGGCGCTTTCCGTCGCTGCGCCCTCCCATTTCTCAGGGAGCCAGTCGTTCACGAATCCAGTGTTGACCTTCCTGGCGGTAGCTCAGACGGTCATGCAGCCGGCTCTTGCGTCCCTGCCAGAATTCCCACCGCTCGGGCACCAGACGGAAACCGCCCCAGTGGGGAGGCCGGGGAGGGTTGAGCAAAAACTGCGCGCTGTATTTGGCGGCGTTGGCCACCAGCACGCCGCGGCCACTGATGACCTGGCTTTGTGGACTGGCCCAGGCCCCAATTCTGGAGTCAAGCGGGCGGCTGGCAAAGTAGGCATCGCTTTCTTCGGCACTGACCTTTTCCACACGGCCTTCGATGCGCACCACGCGCTCCAGCTCTACCCAGTGAAATTGCAGGGCAGCGAATGGATTGCCCGCCAGTTGCAGGCCTTTTCGGCTGTCGTAGTTGGTGTACCAGACAATGCCACGCTCGTCATAACCTTTGATCAGCACAATACGCGTGCTGGGTCGCAGGTCACCGCTCACGGTCGCCACAGTCATGGCATTGGGCTCCGGCACTTGGGCTCTCACGGCTTCCTGCAGCCATTGGTCGAACTGCTGCAGGGGATTCTGGTTGGAAGCGGATTCGCTCAGCTCTGCGCGTTCATAGCTTTTGCGCAGATCGGCAATGGATGAAGATAGGCTGCTCATGTTCACATTGTGCCGCGCAGCCAAAGCCGGCGTTATGCTCGACAGCAATATGAATCAAGAAGTTTTGCGCGCTCCCTCAATCGCTCCAGGTCAGCCTTGCGTGCTGGTTCTTGCTGCGGGCAGAGGCGATCGATTTCTCGCATCAGGCGGCTCAAGCCACAAGCTTCAAGCCATGCTGGGCCAGCAAACCGTTTTACAGACCACTCTGGCTGCAGTGCAGGCCTCCGGTCTGCCCTGGTATCTGGAACGCGGGCCGCACCCCGGCATGGGCGACAGCATTGCGGCGGCCGTCAAGGCCACAGCCGGCGCCAATGGCTGGCTGGTCCTGCCTGCAGATTTGCCCTTGATTCAAGCCAGCACGCTGCAACAACTGGCTTTGCAGTTGGCACAGCTGGAGAGTCGCGAGCTGCGTGTGATCCAACCTTTTTATCAGGGCCAGAAGGGCCATCCTGTGGCTTTCAGTTGTGCAGCTGCGAAGGAGCTTGTTGAGCTCAGCGGCGATCTGGGCGCAGCCTCCATCGTGCGCAACGCGGCGGAGAATCAGCGTCTGCGGCGCTGGGACTGCGATGACATAGGCTGCGTGCTTGATGTGGACACCGTCCAGGCCTTGGAAGAGGCGCGCAGGATCTGGCAGGCGCGCAATTCTTGATTGTCTAGAAGCCCCTGAGGGAGGGCCTGACGCGGTAGCCTTTGAATTTGCCGAGTTCGTCTATCAGGCAAGCCCCGGTTCCGGCTGCCTGGCCTGGTCCTTGAAATGCACGCCCGCTACTCATTTTTCAGGCGAGCGCAGGCTTAGGCGCCGCGCTCGATCACGGCACAAGCCA
This sequence comes from Comamonas sp. HJ-2, assembly GCF_053615495.1. Taxonomy (NCBI): domain Bacteria; kingdom Pseudomonadati; phylum Pseudomonadota; class Betaproteobacteria; order Burkholderiales; family Comamonadaceae; genus Comamonas; species Comamonas sp. HJ-2. Next base: position 87,269 of record NZ_JBSIFD010000023.1, read on the forward strand.
GGCGCGCGCCTGAATTGCCGGTGGGCTGGGTCGTGTAGTCATCCGGATCGTTGTGCACGATCAGTGATCGACCCAGAATGCCGTTGCTGCCTCTATCCAGCTTGAGTTCCTTGCTCACAAAATCGATAGCCGCCACGCCTTGGGTATCAGCATCCAGGCTGGGCAGGTCACCGATGTGATGGGCCTTGCTGTCGCCGAATTTGCCATGCGCCTGATGTCCAGGGTTGAAGTGGCCACCGGCGCTCAAGCCGTCGCCGCTGGAGCAGTCACCTTTTTCATGGACATGAAAGCCGTGCTCGCTATTCGGCGCAAGCCCTTCCACGCGGCCTTTTACTCGCACGCTACCGTCAGGCTGTGGGAAGAACTGCACAGTGCCCGTTACCTGGCTGCCCTTGGTGGCTTCCAGACGTGCAATCGATTGAACGCCTTTGTTGAGAGTTGCTGCGGGAGTCGTCTCCGAAGAAGAGGGCGCGGCCGTGTTGCTGGTCGTGGAGCAGGCTGTCACGGCCAAGCTTGCTGCAAGCGTCAAACCTGCCCAGGCAGGGCGCGAAAAGAGGGCGGCAACACGGTTGGGGAACATGGCAGTCTTTCCGAAATCAAAAGGCCATTGTGCCCCGGATCGCCAGAATTTCAAGCTTTCTTGCTCTGCAGACCAATACAGTAGAGCGATGTTAGCTACGTTTCAAATAGCAGCAGCAGATGGGCAGCTGGCTTGCTGGAAGTCCGCATAGGCCAGCAAGCGCTTGAGCGCTTTGTCGTCAATGCCCAGTCGTTGCAGCTCCTCAAAAGTGGCCTGTGCATAGTCCAGCGTTGTGCCATATATGCCCTGGGCCTGAGAGAAGATGCGCCGGTATTCATCCGGCGCCAGCTCGCCGGTGTGGTGCGGGCTTTGGCGCGAGAGCGTGAATGCCAGGGCCCTCACGGCACCATGCGGCGTGCGGCAAGGCAGCCAGCGCGGGTCATAAACGGCATTGGGCATCTCACGCAGCCAAAGCTTGCGCATTACGGTATCGCCTTGGTTGCGCGGAATACGGAAGGCCATGCCCTGGCAACTGCCGCCCGAGAGCATGCCAAACACCAGGCCTGGAACCTGGGGCGTGCCACGGTTGATGGTGCTCCACATTTTGAGGGCACGATGCCAGCCATGCACATGGGCCGAACGGCGTTCACTGAAGTCGAATTCGGGACGCCAGATCAGGGAGCCATAGCCAAAAATCCACAAATCCTCATCGCCTCCCCACTGCGCCAGAGCCCGCTCCAGCATCTGGTCGGCATCACGCGTGGAATGGTTCAACAAGGGCAGGGCGGACATGGAAACTCCTCAAACCGGATTCAGAGCTGAATTGACTTTGATATATAACGCGCGGACGCGCCGTCGGTGCACCTGCACATGCGCGAAGGCGTAAAAGCAACGCTTTCCCGCAGTGAAATGTCCGAGATTTGAATCTTTTTTGCGATTGCAGCCGCAGCCGCCGTTAGGGCGTTTCACGGCAAACCTCTAGAATGCCTGGTTTTGTCGCTTTGTGAGCCTGAAGCATGTAGCCGGCCGCAAAGCGTCATGAATACAGGTTTCGTACTTTCATAATCACCCGCAAATACGGAGATTTCATTCATGTCCTTCAACAGCTCTGACGACGATAGCCAACAACGCTTTGCCCTGGGTTTTCTGTTTGCCCTGATCGCTCTGGTTGTCTCCACCGTCGTCGGCACCGTCGTCTACAAGCGCGGCATTTCCCATGCTCCCAAGGCCGAGGCAGCAGTGTCCGCGCCCAGCGCGACCAACGTGCCTGTGGTGGTGGTTGAAGAAACTGCCCGCGTGGTCGTGGAAAACGGTGTGGTCAAGTTCTACTTTGTCTCGGGCAAGGCGGAAGTGGCCGCTGGCGCCAACGAAGCGCTGAGCGATGTGGTCAAGGGCGTGGCCGAAGGCAAGCGCGCTGTGATCTCCGGTTTCCATGATGCAACCGGCAGTGCTGAAATCAACGCCGAACTGGCCAAGCAACGTGCGCAAGCCGTGCAGGCCGCCCTGGTGGCACTGGGCGTGGCTGAAGACAAGGTCGAGCTGAAGAAGCCCGAGCAAACTCAGGCGGATGGCTCCAACGCCGAAGCTCGCCGTGTGGAAGTGATTCTGGCCGACTGATAAACCCAGTTCTCTTGCACAAAGCCCGATATGGCATTCGCTGTATCGGGCTTTTTAGTATTTGCAGCAGAGCAAGGATCAGTTGTTTTCAATGAATCCAGTTGCCGGAGGCTTGCCCAGGGCAATGACTCTTTCAATGCCGCCCCCATCGACCTGGCGCATGACAAACGATCTCCGCGCAAAGCGCATGGAACGGATCTGCCAGCACCCGTTGATGCGCTCGTACTCATCGCTGTACTGACCTGAGAGATTGACGATGGTGCGTTCCTTGACATTGATCTGGCAGAACTCCAGATCCCACAAGCCTTTCGCACTATCAGCTCCCGTAAAGCTGATCTGAGGGTTGTGGCCGTGGTGCATGTCCTGGATGGACGGGTTGGCAACCGCCAGCCTGGTGAAGGTTTCCACCCATTCTTCGCGATCCGTAAAAGCCGGAAAACCATCAGCCTCGATGACTGCGCCATGCTCCACAAAGCACTCACGCATGGCATTCGGCTGCTTCTGATCGCAGGCTCGCAAGTACCGGGCCTTCAAAGCCTGTATCGACTGAATATCCTCAAGATGCTGCAAACGCTGCTGGAGTTGCTCCAGAACCGAGTCACTCATTGCCTGTCTCCTGATTGGTGTTGGAGTACTGAGTCTTGAGTGCAGGCCAATAACTGAAAACCCATGTTTGGACGATAGGTAGTCAATTCAAGCAAAAAAAAAGCGGCAACCATGTGCCGCTCAGTCTAGGAATCTGAAGAAGAGAATTAACGCAGGCCGGTGCCGGCGCCCAGATCATCTTTGCGTTGGATCAGTTCAATCTTGTAGCCGTCGGGATCCGTTACAAAAGCAATCACGGTACTGCCGCCTTTGACGGGGCCTGCCTCACGGGTCACATTACCGCCGGCGGCCTTGATCTTCTCGCAGGCGGCATAGGCATCGGGCACACCCAGAGCAATATGACCGTAAGCCGTGCCCATGTCATAGCTCTCGGTTCCCCAGTTGTAAGTCAGCTCAATTTCCGCCTGACCTGGGTTACCGCCTTCGAAGCCAAGAAAGGCCAACGAGTACTTGTACTCGGGATTCTCGGACGTGCGCAGCAGTTGCATGCCGATGACGTTGGTGTAGAAATCAATAGAGCGCTGGAGATTGCCAACGCGCAGCATCGTGTGGAGGAATCGCATGGTCACTATTTTGCCAGCAGGTTTGGAGTTGCATATGAACAGGGGTCGGTAGATTGCCCTATTGGGATGATATTTAACATAATATACATACCCCCGGCGCTTTGAGCCACGTTTGCTACGGCAGCAGTAGCAGCACCACTAGCGCCCATCAG
>NZ_JBSIFD010000024.1:0-88251 GCF_053615495.1 Comamonas sp. HJ-2
CGGTAACGCCCTTGACAGTCAGGACGTGGCCAGAGTGATTGATGACGCAGACACGCAGGCGCGCGGGCTGGTGCTCAGCCTCGGGCTCTGCTTCTGGGTCAGGGTCGGACAGGGGAAGGCCCTCGGGTTGCTCCGTGCCTGCTTCGGTCGTGCCAGTGGAAAGCAGCTCTTGCGTGCCGCCCTCTGCACCGTCAGCGGGTGCGGCGCCGGTTGCGCCAGTAGCAGGCAGCTCCTGAGTGCCGGTTGTGGGTTCTTTCGCTGTATTGGCTTGGGGCCGCCCGGAGGCAGCCCCTGTAGCCACAGCATTTGCGCGTTTACCGCCCATTGCTGTGACTCCCCTTTAGGCCTTCTTCAAGCCCTTGATGCGAACCTTGGCGCAACCCATTGCGGAGGGCTTGTGCGGGTTCACGGAGGTGAAGTCGCGGGCGTACAGGGCCGCGCTGCGCTTCAAGTCGCTATTCATGTTCAGGTCGAGGAACATGGGCGCCACGGCATCACCCAGGATGATGACGTTACGGGCCACGTTGGAGCTGCGGCCCACGCACAGCAGGTCAGCTTCGGTGCCATCGGCAGCTTGGTAGACATGCTTGGGCGTGTAGTACAGCTCGTACTTGTCGAACACGCGGCCCACGCGGTACACGCCAGCGCGAGCGGCAACGCCGGACGGCTGGAAATGCTCTTCACCCATGGATGCGAACTGGGCGCACAGCGCTTCGCCTGCATACCAGTGGGTCGTGCCGTGATCCATCGTCACATTGGCCATCTGCTGATCGACCACGCCCATAGCCGCGCGGAAGTCGGGCCACATTTGGGCGCGAGTCATTTGCATGCTACGGTTGGAGTAGTCCAGGTCGAAAGCGTGCGGCTGGTTGTCGGCCAGCGCATTCATCATGCGAATGGCTTGGTAGTGGCGCTCTTGGGCGTTCTGCACGCGAATGGCCATCAGGGCCTGCTGATGCACGTCGATGCCCAGTTCGTTGCGCATCTGTGTCGAGCTGTCGATGGTCGCGGAGGTCATCACGCGCCAGGAATTGGCGTACAGCTTGTAGGTCTGGGCGGAAACCAGCACAGACGGAATCAGCGCGGGGGCCTTTTCGTAGTTGATGAAGCCTTGGGCATACACCATCACGTCAGCGGGCAGGGCCGGATTGATCGTGGAAATGGTGACAACGCCGTTATCGGGGTTCACAGAGCCCGCGATGGTGTGCTCAACGCCCTTGATCGTCACGCTACCGGCCAGAGCGGTAGAAGAGGCGCCGGGGTTTTCGTTATCCATGCCTGCGGGGATACCGCCCACATAGATGATGGTGCGGCCACGCAGCACGGGGACAGCAGGCCCAGCGGGGTTGCAGAAACCAACGTCACCGCCGCCCAGGTTGGTGCCGGTGAACTTGCCGACAAATGGGCCTGCGCCGCTTGTGTCGATTTTTGCGAAGCGGCTGGAAGAGGCGTACACGTCGCCGCCATTCACGCCGTCCAGCAGCTCGCCTTCGGTGTAGTCGCCGTAGCTAGAGCCTGCGATGTGATTGACGATGGCCAGGGTGCCTTGGTTGGACTTGATATCCACTGGCAGGTAGCCAGCGACAGGGATGCCCTCGGTCAGCGCGGAAACCACGGCCACCACGGCGCGGTCAGGCTGCAGAGAGGTCGAGGCAGAGGCCGAAGAATTGGAGCCGGTACCAGCTGCACTGTCCAGAATGTTGCCCTTATCGTCGTCGCCAAACAGGGCGGAGCGGCCTTGCTGCAGAGCGGCATCCACCAAGTCGGCGGTAGGTGCGGTGCCGTGCTGGGCGGTGAAGTAGGCTACGCCGCGTTCAACGGCATCCAGCAGGCGGGCGCCGTCCTTGGCAGGCACGGCGTCCAGAATCTTGCCCAGGTCTTCGGGAGCGTCAAACTCCTTATTCACCATGTTCGTCGCCAGTGTGGTGCTGCTTGCGCCATCAGCGCGGGCGCCTGCCACGTTGTCGAGGAACTTCGCTGTTTGGGCAGTCGAAGAGCGGGTATAGATATGGGTTGTCTTTTCGGGCAAGGTTTTCTCCAAAGTGCAGGTTGAGCAAGGCAACGCGCCTCTGCTTGGCCGGGACTTTGGAGCCCCCCATTTCATGCAATGGGGGCGTTTTTCCCAAAACGACTACAGCTGCTCTACCGGGGTTCCGGTCAGCTGGGAAAGCTCAGTTTTTGCCTCTTGAATTTGAGTCTTGAGGGTGTCGCGCTGGGATTGCTTGGCCGCGAGTTTCTGGGTTCGGGTCTGGCGCACGCCTGCGGGTGTGGGGGTCTTCACGCGGGCCAGGGACTTTTGGAATGCCGCGCGGCGGCGGCCCATCTGCGCGGCCAGCTCCTTGATGGTGCCCGCGTGGTCGTCTTGCTCTTTGAGCGGTACCACGCTGCCGTTTACCTTTGCTTCAAACACGTCGCCGGTGTCCTTGACGTTGAGCGTCACGGTCTGGCTGTCTGCAAAGGTGAAGTTGACCGCGCGAAAGTCGATGCCCGCGCGCTTACTGGTGGTGGCTGCCACCTCATGGCTGATGACCTGCACGCCATGCTTTGCAAACAGGCGGGTAATGTCATTGATGGCCTTTTTGTTGGCCGCGCCGTTGCTATCAAATTTGAAAATGATTTGTTTGTTGGACATGGTGATTCCTTAATGTGGTGTGGAGACTTCGTTGCCGTCGCCTCGTTCGGTGTGGGTGTGCTCTTTGTCAATTCGCACGCCGTCATGGGTGACAGAGCCGCCCGTCATTTCAACCTTGCCGCTCAACTTGACGCCAGAGCCTGTAGCGCCGCCAGCTGCCGACAGTGAGCCGACAACCGAGGTATTGGCCGTGATACCGTGGCTGGCTGCCTTTACCGTGCTGGTACCGGCTTCTAGCGAGCTGGCCCCGCCCACCTTGCGGGTTTCGGAGCCCGAGATATTCCAGACCACATCAGAAGCGTTGAATATCAGCTTGTTGTCTGCAGTTATCTCGATGTTTTCGTGCGCCCAGCGTCGCCAGCCCGTAGGGTTGCCCTCGCGTGGCGTGCGGTACCCGATGACGATGGGATAGCGCGGGTCGCCGCACTCAAACATCAGCCAAACTGGGTCGCCGGGTTTGATGCGGATTTCAGTCGTTTCCGCGTTGTCGCCCAGAGGGTTGTTGAAAACGGCCTCGGGCAAGACCTGAGAGCCGTCAGTGACGCCCGGAATCTTGACCCGCGCCGTCCGCTTGTCGCCGTCATAGCTCACAACTTCACCGGGCCATAACCCGCTTGGGCCGCTCATGAGGAAAGCTCCCCCAGCCAAAGTTGGGTGAACTCTCCACCGCCGCCGCTGGATTCGCCGCGCTGCTCAAAGACATGGGCCGCAGTGATGACGATGTGAGGCTTACCGGCCACGTCGATGCGCGCGCCTGCATTGAGCTGGGGCGACAGGCTCTCTCGGGCTTTGCGCCGCTGCACCAGCCCGCGCGAGATATTGGCCAGGACTCGGCGGTCAGCACGCGGCACATAGACCACGGCTCGGCCATCCTCCCGGCCCACCTGGACAATGGCGCCGGTCGCGTCTGTGCTGATCGCAGAGGGGAAGGCGTGGCGCTCCAGCAGCGCGCTTGCTTGCAGCTCGGTACGGTCGGCCTCCCATTTAAGGGGGGCTTTCTCGGCCATCAGCTCATAGATGCGCCGGAAATTGAGCTTGTTGTCCTTGCCCATGAACACGATGCCGCCCTCTTCCTGCAGCACCTGGGCGATCGCCCGAGTCGGGTAGTAGCCAGCATAGGCGCCAAAGCGCGGCACGGCGAAGTCAGATGCAACCACGACTTGCGCGCCAATGGAGCGATAGACCTCTGTAAAGGTCGTGCTCTCCCGGATGATGGAGCGCTGCAGGGGCAGAGCCAGGGGCGCGCAGCTGGCCAGGATGCCGGTAGCTTTCAGCGTGGCCAGATCGCGCCCGTTCTGTTGCCCCTCGGCCTCTCCCTGTCGCTCGGGCTTGATGATCTGGAACGGTATTTTGTCGGCGCCGATCATGACAATGCCGCCGTCCTTGACCAACTCACGGGTTTCGACCGCCGATTTCAGCTCCAGCTCCACCGTGGCCGGGATGGGGGTTAGGTCGGTGCGCAGCACTACGCGGTTCACCAAGTCGCCGCGTAGTGCCCTGCCGGACTCATTCAGAACATCCATTTGTACCCCCCGAACATGCCGCCAAGGCTTGAGGCGCCGCCCAGCCCGTCATCGCCTACCGTCATCACGTCTTCGCGGAAGCATTTGCGGGGAATCTCTTCGGACTCCATGCGGGTAATGTCCGCTGTGATTTCACTGGTCGCGCGCCCGTAAACGTCCGTGCCAAGGGAGCGCGAGGCCTCCAGGCGCATAGAGTTCTGCAGCTCCACGTACAGCACGAACAGGGGTTTGATCGTTGCCCACTCGCCATTGGTAATGGCGGTCGAGGGCAATATGTCTTCGGGCTTAGGAAGCGTGCCGTCGCCCTTGTCCAAGGACTCCAGCACGCTCCAGCCGCTCACGAATCGAGCCGCCTGCACAGCAAGCGGCACCACCTCGGTAGCATCCATCACCAGCCAAACGACTGTGCCAGCTGCTACCCATTCACCAGACAGCTTTTCGAGAGTCATTACATGGCCGTGGTGTTGCCCACCAGCTTGTCACCGAAGTAGTGGAAGTGCAGCGTGCCGCTGATCTGGGTGATCTGCGCGCGGTTTTCCCAGTCGCGGTCTGGGTTGTCCGGCACAAAGAAGCAGTCAACCAAGCGATAGCCGCGTGTGAAGGCCTGGGGTGTGCCTTCATAGGCCTTGGCCTGGAACTGGCCACCACCAGCAATCACTTCTTCCATGAAACGCATGACGCGGCCCGACTGGGTTTCGCTCAGGGTAACGGGGCCTTGCTGGTAGGTCTTCACCTGGGCCGGGATGGCCGACAGCGAGCCCATGGGGCCGGGCTGCTCAATTTCACCACTGGGGCCGAGCACGGGCCAGGGGAACTGCTTGCAGAGCACGGCCAGATCGGCGTGTCCCTCGATTTCAAAGTAGGCATCAGAGTTGATGGACTTCTTGCCCATCGCGCTGATCGTGTTGTGGAAGGCCTTGAGGGCTTCCGGTTTAGAGATGGCCATGGCATCACCTGCTGAGTTGAGACGCCGTGAGTCTCGGTAACAGGAATCCACTTTGTTAGGGCATCTTTCCAAAAATAGAAAACAATTGTTGCCTTGCAATTATTTCTGGATAGAATAGCGATAACGCAAAACCGTGCAAAACCACAGATATGCAGCCCTCTCAACACCTCCAAGGCAGTCTTAGGCAGCTGGCCGCGATTGAGCCGGAAACTATCATTTGGATAGCTGAGAACCACGCCAGCAATGAGTTTGCGGCGTCCTTGGCGGGCTACATGGAGCGCACTGGCGGCCTCACACCGCGCCAAATTGAGGCCGTCAAGGCCAAGCTGACGCCCTCCAACGGCGCCGCTGCGCTGGATGTGTCAGAGATTGTTACGCGCTTCATGGCTGCGATGGATAAGGGCATCAAGACCCCTCGCATGCGCCTGGATACCTTTGTCTTCAAACAGAGCAAGGGTGAGGCCATTTATGTGACAGAGGAAAGCGAATACCTGGGCAAAGTGATCGGCGGTAAGTTCCTGCCCACATTCGCATGCACCAACGATCAAAAGGAGCGAATCATTGCCGCCGCCAGCAATCCGGCTGAATCTGCAAAGGCTTACGGCCAGCGCACAGGCTGCTGCTCTATATGTGGGCGCGAGCTAACCGCAATCGAAAGTATTGAGCGGTTCATAGGCCCTATTTGCGCCGATAAGTACGGCATATGACAGGAGGGGGGTTCGCATTATTCGCGCGGAAAATGACACTTTTGTGACGTTACAAAAATGTAATGATTTTCAGTGCAAGAGGGAAACCGATGCATTTGTTTGTGGCTAAATAACGATAGTTATCAATCGCAAGCGTTTGTAACTGCGAATAATTGCCAATTGAAAACAAGAAATTCAGGTATCTGGGAACCCTTCAAATCCAGCAACAAGCGTAGTAACAAGTGGGTGGCGAGAGCCATGTAGAGAATGCAATTTGTGATTAAGTCAAAGGAAGATGAAAGCGCCGATGAAATCGGGACGCTGCTTTTTGATACTCCTGCTCCATCGAAGCTGCCCTGCGATGGCCAGCTTGTAGAAATTGACAAGGAAGAGCCTCTGTTTCAAGCAGTCGGCCACAAGTATTCGCCTGCACATAGCGCAGTGAAAATGGTTGATGGCATGCCGCAGGTTATTACCTCGGTTATCGCCCCGCCTGTCGGCTTCTTCTATTTGCCCCACATTCGGGAAATCTGAGCCGCCCAAGCGCCGCAAAGGACGCGGCGCTTTTTTTCGCCCATATAGGTAACAAGTGTTATCTAGTAACTCTCTAGGTTGGTAACAAATGACGAAACGCAAAGACAATATCTCTCTGACGCACACGGTTTCAGAGGACAAATGGACGGTCAAACAGATGAAGGAGCGCATTACCGCTTCTGAATCTGCTGAGCAGGAGCGCTTCACCTATGCGCATGCCCGTGGCAACTACTCCGGCGCCGAACTCAACCACCGCTCACGCCCCGCCCGATAAGCCATGACCACCACCACCACCACGACAGACAGCGAAGCCACGCTGGATATGTCCAGCTTGTGCATCAAGCTCATGAACGGATTTTTGAGCGGCAAGTACACCCTGCGCATCGGACAGTACGCGCCTAGATACTGCCTCTCTGGCGAGTGTCCGGTAACGGATGAATACCGCGATGACACAAACGAATGGATGGAGCAGTTTTTCGGCGTCACTGAGCTGGTAGACATGGGCATTGCCATCGTCAATGAAACGCTGGTCTGCATGAACCGCCAGACTGCGGCCATGATGCGCCCCCTGCTTGGTGATGCCTGCGGAGCCATATTCAATGCTGCAAACGTCCACTAAGTTGCATGCTGATTGCCTTATTGCTTCCTCCATCCAGCCTGTATTTCCTGCGGGGCACTGGGACATTGGCGGAACCCTCTTGGAAGTCAGAATCAAGGTCACGCCCGAGCAAATTGCGAACACAGAAGCCCTTTTGGGCTGGAAGTGGATTCCTTACAAGAAACCAGGGAGCGCCGCGCTATGAACCTGCTGCTTGAAACCCTGCGCCGGTCGGGCGTCGTGTCTGGCGAAGTCATCGCCTTGACCAGCGAAGACCAGTGCGCCAAGGTGATCGGCGTCATGAAAAAGGCCGCGCTCTTCCACATGGGGAATGAAGCGCGGCCAGGGCCCTACTGGGCAGTGTTTCAAAGCGCTGATGCCCAAGCGCTTGAGGGCAAGGGATACAAGCGTATCCCTACCCACTAGGCCCCAAGGCCGCCCGTCACGATATGGGCAATATTCCGGTCGCCCACGTTCTGCCCGATTCGTTCGGGCAGAGTCACATTTACGGGTACCGGCTCGCTCTTGGCCGTGTTGAGCTGGGTCACGGTCTGAGGCACCTCTGCAGGCGGTGGCAGTTTCGCCGGTACCGCAGGCGGCATGGCAGGTTGGGCCCGGAATGGCGCTGCTGCGCTGACGCCAGCTGAGATAGCCGGGGCAGTCGATATCGACCCCTGCGCCGCGCGGGCTTCCTTGGCGAAGACTTCGCCGCCCTTCATGGCATCACCCATGCGGCCATACGCTTGCTGTGCAGAGATAGAGCCGTCGCCATAAAGCGATTTGTTGCCCTTGATGACGGAATCAACGCGCGCTATTTCCTTGGCGTCTTGGGTACCGGCAAGCAGGGCGTCTCGCACGCTCATGCCGGGGGTGTCGCGCATTGCCTTGAGCAGCTTGGACGCATCGCCGCCGCCGAGGTTGTGAAATGCGTACACGTTCGCTGCGTCGTCCTTGCCGCCCAGTGCGCGGCCCTTCTCTATGTTTTCCTTGGTCAGCTCGCCCAGCATGAGGGCCTGCAGGCGCTTGTCGCCGCGCATGGCGTTGGCCTGATCTTTGGTCAGCTTGCCCGCCCCCTGCACACCGTACTTAGAGCCCCATTTGTTCAATGCGCCTTGCCAGGAACCATCAATGAACTGGCCATAGCCGTGCGCAGAGCTGATGGCCATGCGTCCGTCATGCTGGCGCACACGGTTCTTTGTTGCGTCCTTGGCGATCGGGGCAGCATCCGCGTTGAATCCGCTCTCAAAGTGCGCAATGCTGGCCAGCAGGCCCGCATCAACGCCGGTAGTGTTGGCCGCGTTCACAATGTCGTTTTTGGCGCCGCCGTTCCAGCGCTCGATCGCACTCTTGGCCACAGACTTGACCGCGCCCACGGCACCGCCGACAACCCGACCCGCCGCCTGGGGCAGACTGGCAGCCGGGGCCTGGGTCTGGCCAGACTTGCCCTGCTGGTAGCCCAAGCCCGCTTCGCTGGCGGTCGTGGCTGCTGCCTGCTTGACCTCTTTCACTGTCTCGACAGTGGCATCCTTGGCCCCCTTGAGGGCGTCGGCGGCCTTGGCGTACACATCGCCCACCACCGGCAGGCCGCGCATTGCGTCGTCCAGGCCGGTAAAGAAGCTCCCCAGCTTGTCGGGAATGCTCTTGATGCCGTCCACCACATCCCCGAGGCCCTTATTGAGCTTGTCCCAGCCGTTCTGGGCCGACTCAATGAAGCCATCCACCGCCCTGAATATCGGGTCAAAGATAGCGGGGCCTATGCCGGTTTTCTCAAGCCATTCGTAAATCTTGGTACCGAGCCATTGCCCCACATTCCATGCCGCGATGATGCCCGCGATAGGGGCAAAGATGCGGGTCAGGATGAAGCCCAGCGCAGCAGGAATCTTGGCCAGGAATGCGGCAATGGTCGCGCCGAAGCCACCGCCAGCCGCTCCCATGCCAAAAAGACGCATCAGCCCCATGGCGCCGAGGCCACCACCACCGCCACCGCCGCGCGGTGCGTTCGCCTGGGCCTTGTTGCCGTCTTTCAGCTCCTTCCAGATTCGTTTGTACCAGCGCTCCTTTTTGCGGTCGCTCTCGCCGCCGAAGAGAGTGGATAGGCCGCGCCCGATAGGTGCAACCGCCTCGCGCACCTCATTGGCGGCAGTCAGAGCCGGGTCAAGCTGGTTTGCATTGCTGCCAATGCTGGCCAGACCTTCCAGGCGTTTAAACAGGCCGCTGCTTTCGCGCAGGCCTGCGCCGCCGTCTTCTGAGTCATCCTTGCCGCCGCCCTTTGTAAAGCGGCCCTTGCCGTCTCGCTTGGCCTGCGCCGCCTGGGCCTTGGCCTGCTGCTGGGCCTGCAGGCGCGCGGTGCGCTCGATGGTGGCCGGGGCCTCTTTCTTGGCCGGGGGGGGTTCTGCCTTGGCGCGCGGTGCGGATTTTGAGCTGCGCTCGATGGCTTCCATCGCCTTGCGCGTGCCCTTCTCTACCGCCTGAGCCGTAGATTTTTCGGCCTCGCGCTGGGTCGCCGTGCTGCTCTTGTTTTTGAGGATGGAGCCGCTGCCACCATTGGCGCGGAGCCCGCCGCCGCCTGCGAGCTTGCGAATGTCGGCCCGGATGGCCCGCAGGTCTGCAGCCTGGGCGCGCTGTATGCGGCCCTGCTCGCTGCCGCTCTTGACCAGTTCGCCAAGCAGGAAACCGGCCTCGTCGTGTTTGAAGCTGGCCATTGTCAGACCCCCATGAAGTTGTCGAATTGGGTGAAGTTCAGCTGCACCTCTGCAAGCCCCTGGTCACGGCGCGAGAGGTCGATGCTGCGGGAGTTCGCCCGGTACCGCTTTGTGTAGCTGTAGGCCCGCAGGCTGTTGGCCACTTGCTCAGAAGCCACGGCATGCACCACCTCAATCGTCACAAGGTACTCGGCGGGCAGGCCCATCGTCCCGTCGATGTGGGCTACCTGGGCCTGCTTGCCGTCGAACCACCGTTTGATCGTCCCGGCTTGGTCGTCCATAGTGGTGATGGATAGCTCGGCGGGGCTGATGCCCGTGGGCTTGTCGATGAAGCCCGAGCCGATCTGCTGATGGTCGCCCTGCAGCGAAACGGAGTAGTTCACGTCCATGGCCAGCAGGTCAAACGCGCTCACGGCGATCTGAGAGATTGACTCGCCGGTGCTGCCAGTGCTCAGGCCAAGGCCGCCCACCACGCCGCCCAGCAGCCCTTTTGCGGCCATGCTGGCCTGCTTGCCCGCAATGTCGTTGACCGCCCCTGCAATGCCGTTGACCGCCGAGCCTGCGGCTGCGCCAATGCGTGAAATGCCGTTTTTGACCAGGCCCCCGAGGCTGTCATCAACGATGGAGCTTTTCGGCTGGTATTCCCCGATAGGCGGGTTTTCGTCAGTGATTCGGATGAAAAACAGGCTTTTGCGGGCCACGCGCATTTCCATCATCTGCGAGTGAATGGCCTTGGCCTGCTGCAGCGACAGGCCGCCCAGCAGCTCCAGGGGAATGCCATTGATAGGCATGTTGGTGCCCAGCAAGTCGCCAATGAGGCGGCTTGTGTCCAAGACGCGCTGCACGTCGCGCACAAACTTGGGGGATGCCGCCTGGGCGATGCTGGCCGCGATCTTGGCCCCGGCGGTGCGCCCGAGCATGTCGCCAATGGCCGTAGGATTGATTTTCAGGAGCGCCATTACTGCTGCTCCCCGTAGGCGTCACCCTTTTGGCCGCCGTCACTGCCGCCGCCGAAGCCTCCACCGCCGCCACCGCCGAAGCCGCCACCATCGCCACCATCGCCACCATCGCCACCGAAGCCGCCCTGCTGCTCTTGCTGGGCCTTCTTGGCGGCCTCTGCAATGTCCTTGGCGTAAATCTTGGCGTCTTCAACGTCCATGCGCAGCACCTTCTCCATGAAGTGCTGCATGGCCTCTTCCTGCAGGCCTGCGTCCTTGAGCATGGCGAAGAGCTGGGCGAGCACCATCCCGGTATTGGCCGCGTCCAGCTGGGTCTTTGTGCGCTCCGACTCCATGGCGCTGATCGTGCCGTAGAAGGAGATTTGCCAGGGACGCTCTGCCGGTAGGAACGTGCGGCCATACTTGACCATCAGATGCACGTCGATGATGTGATTGAAGAAGTCGGTCAGCGCTGCCCGAATCACGCGCGAGCGCTCGGCAGACTGCACCGAGTTGCGGAAAAAGCCGCCCTCACCCAGACCACCAGAGAGCACGTCAGCGAAGCCCAACTGGGAAATGTCGATGCCCAGCCCACCGCACAGCATCTTGGCGTGAAACATCACGTCTTCAATGGTGTAGTTGCCCGAGCGGCCCGCGCCGGTACCGCCGCCCGAGTTGAGGGCCTGAATCTGCATCGCCTGCTTGCCGTTGCTGAATGTGGGCAGGAAGTGGCGAATACGGCGCAGCAGCGGCGTTTGCTCGCGCGCCACCTTGTCCGCAATTTCCTTGCTGCGCTCCAGCATCTTTTTGATGTTGTCTTTGAAGCTCTTGCGCTGCTCGACCGTCATATCCCCCATGTCGGCGGTAAAGACGGTTTCATCAATCGAGTCCAGGGCGCGCTGGCCCACCAGCCCCACCAGGGCCAGCATGAATTTGTTGTACTGGTCTTCGGCGTCAGCCAGGAAGGAACCCCCCGCCAGGGAGGGCATGATCGGCATTTTGTCCGGGTCGTCTTCTTCCAGGGCGGTGCGCATGGCCTTCTCATTGGCCAAGGGCTGCGGCGTGTAGAGCAGGCGCTGCATCTTGAGGCGCGCGATCTGCAGCATGTTGAGCTGGGAGTGCTGATTCGGGCCGGTGGCCACCACGCATGCCACGGTCTTTTCCCCCTGCTCATAGGGAATGACCAAGGGAGGCAGCAGCATTTCGTCGCTCACGATGCTGATAACGCCTACGCCCTTCTTTGTGTATAGGCGGGCGTAGCCATCGCCATAGCCGACCGCGTGATAGGCCGTGCGCATGGCAATCCGGTTGAACATGGGCAGAAGATCGGCTGCAAGCTCCGTTACCAGCTTCTCCATACGGGCGTCTTTTTTCGCATCGGCCTTGGTTTCCAGGAAAACAAGGTCGCCCGTGGTTTCGTGGCCACCAAGGGCCGCCGTTACGTGCTGTCGCAGAGCGCCGGCCACGAGGGGCGTGGCCATCATCTGCTGATACTTGAGGTAGATCAGGGTACGGTTGCGAGCGCCGTCTATGCCGTTGCCACTGAGGGCCACGGTCGTAAGCGTTTCACCGTATTCAAAGGTCGATGTGGCAACCGACACGGCTTTGTCTTCTCCAAAGCCAAGCGCGTGCGCCATAGTTGCCAGCAGTTTTTTCTTGGGAGGTTCGATATTCGCCATGTCAGCTGCAGTTGGGGGGATGGTCAATCACCAAACTGTTAGCCGTGCGGCTCCCCTCACCTGGGGCGAATTTCCCAATACGCTTGTTTGACTACAATTGCGCCCCATGGGAAGACTCAAGACAGGCGAACTGCCACAAGACCCGAGCGCATTGCGCAAGAAGTACCGCGAAGACCTTCTGGCACGCGGCGGGTCACGCTTGAGCACCGATATTGAGGCAGACGCCACTCGGGCGCTGGCGAAAATAATGGCCCACAGCGAAGCGTTGGCCAATAAAAAAGAGGCGGTCAGCGCGGCCCTGATAGCCTTTGCTGCCCACCTCGACAAAGAAAAAGAGGCTAAGCCCCCAGCGGCTTAAACGGCCTGCGCGATCGTGCGCGATTGAAAGTCCACATAGAAGTCTGTGCCGGTGCCGGTCGAATCCAGCACCATAGCCCCTGCCTGCTTGCCGTTCTCCAGCATGTGCGCCAGTCGCCCTGTGCGCTCCAGCTGCTGCAGCGTCTGCCGTGCGGCCTCTTCATGGCCAGCGTAGATATGGGCGCTCCACAGCTGGGCCTCATGCTCAAACGACACGACAAAGGGCTCTACGGAGTCCAGTAGCGCGGTGGCTTCATCCTCCGTCAGCTCCAGGGGGTTCATGTCTGCAAGCACGCGCTCGATGTTGCTGGTGCTCAGGGCGCGAGCCTCCATGTCGTCGTCAAACAGCACATAAACGTCCTTGCCCTCGGCGTCCAGCACGAAAGAGCTGGTACCGACAAACCATTGCTGGTGATAGAGGTCACGGAATTGCTCGGCCACCACCAGGGCGGCATATTGCGGCAGGTCGCCGCCGTATTCCTTGGCCATGGCCTCGTCGGTGTTGCCGCCCAGGTCAACCCCGTGAGCTTTCAGCACAGCTTTGACCGTCCACCAATAAGGCCCGTAGGCCAGATAGGTGCGCGGATTGCTGCGCAGGCGGCCCGCAATGGTGCGGGCTGCGTACTCAACGGGATTGACCCCAGGCACGTTTTTGGCAAGCGCTGTAGCCGTCTCTTGAGCCATTTGGCTGGCGGCCATGGGCGATACCTTGTATTGCGTAAACATGGGGTCTGGTTCCTCTTAGATTTGGGCTGGGCGCATGTGTTTGGCGGCGTCCGGGTACGCGGTGCAGCAGCGCTCCCACACTGCCGCCGTTGTAACCCAGACTTGGTTTTCCTTGTCCCATTTGCATTCCTGGCCAATGTCCGAAGCGGCTTGTTTCAGGAAGTCTTTTGCCTGCAGCTGGTAGCCGCGAGCATTCTTACCGGGCATTTTGGTCAAGGTGTCGCCATTCACTCCGATTTTGCCCTGAGCATTGGGCAGCACGCCGCCCATATTCCCAATCACGGGGTTTGCGGCAGCTGGTGCCGTCTCCGTAGCGGGTTCGGGGGTTGGCTCTGGCTCTGGCTTGGGATTCTTGGCGGCCTCTTCTGCGGCCAGGGCAGCAGCGGCGGCGGCCTCTTCGGCAGCCTTGGCAGCCAGAATCTTGCTCTTGGCATTGTTGGCCAAGTTGCCCAGCGTCCAGCTCAGCCCTGCAGGCATGGCGCTACCGGCGTCAAAGTCGCCCTTGCCTTCGCCCCACTCCAGCCAGCCGGTGTAGAGCGCCTCCACGAATTCGCGCTGCTTGGCGTCGATAGCTTCGGCAGTGTCCAGGCCTGCGAACAGGTCAGTAGGCGGGTTCATGGTGCTGGCAAAGCCGGTAACGAGATACTTGGGCAGTGCTTTATCCATGCGTCCGTTTTCGGTCATCAGGTCGATAGCCCACAGTTTTGCGCCTTGGGCCTTGGCGTAGTTCACCAGGGCTTCGATACGCTTGGAGCCGCCAATATACAAGCCGGTTTGCACGTCACGGTTTGCCTCAAAGCGCACGCTATCGGATGCATCGGGCAGGAACTCCAGCCAGTCGGTGTCCTTTTGCTCCTGTAGCAGCTTGCGGTAAAGCGGGCTGCCCTTGTCGTCCATCGTGGGGTCAAGCGGATAGGGAAACAGGGGGCTTGGCAGGCCGATGCTGGTGCGGCTGGCCCGTGTCTTGGCCACCACCTTGCGCAGCGCCGCTACCTCGGGAATGAAGGCCGTCAGCATGCGGCTGCGCTCTTCTTTGCTCAAGCCGTTGGTGCTAGCCAGCTCTCGCGCGTCTTCAATTTCGGCGGCCTTGGCGGCCAGTTCGGCATAACCTGCTTGGCCAAGGACAACGCGGCGTTTGGTGTCACGGCTCATAAACGCCTGAATCGTGCCCGAATACTTGGCGCTGCCTGCTGCGCTGGCCAGCTGGGTACCTTGGGCTGTAACGCCCCAGACCATGCCTGCCGCGTCTTCAATCAGCATTCCCGTGACCAGGATTTCGCCACCGTAGGTAGAAAACTCGCCCGCTTTGATGCTGGCAGCCATGGCCACCGGCATTGCGCCCTTTTCCTCTTCGCCAATCTTGGTGAACAGGGCCAGGGCCTCATTCATGATGGCGTTAGCGGTGGCGGTTTCAACGTGCCAGTCTTCAAACAGCGCCGCGTCTTCATTGATGACCTTGAGGCCGCTTGTGGTCGATTCCCACTGCTTGCGGCGGGCCTGCTTGGTGTCCTTGAGGTAAGCCCATGGCAGCAGCTCTTCGGCCTTCATAGGGCTGCCGTAGCCGTACTTCTTGAACTCGCAGGCCTCGACCAGCGAGACGGACAGGCTCGACAGGCGCGAATCCAGCTCAGCAATGGTGGCCTGCAGGCGCAGTAGGCTATCAGGGCGCATCTTGCCGGTAGAGCGGTTGCGCAGGCTCATGACCTTTTCGGCAATTTCGTAGAACTCCATGGAGCGTGCCATAGCCCATTGCCGTGCGTTGGTGTTTTTGCGCAGGAACTCCTTTTGAGATTGCACGGTTTGCACGGCAACTGTCTGGCGTTGGCGGGCATTCTCGGCGCGCATCAAGGCTTCGCGCAGCTTGGCGCGCTCTTGAATCTGGCTCAGCATGCCCTCGTCGCCCATGGATTCGATCATCGCGTCCATTTGCTCGTCGGTAATGCCTTGCTCCACGCTCACTTCATTGGAGCCGTGCTCGCTCATGACCGCGCCAATCCAATCGGCCTTGGCGTTGGTGATGTTGCGCTTGTACTTGTCGAATGTGCCGTCTGCGTCGTACAGGTAAATGTTGACCAGGGCCGTTGTATTGCCTTGGCGAGCGCCGCGCCCGTTGCGCTGGTGCTGGCTGTCTGGCGTCCAGCCGATAGTCAAGTGGTGAATGGCTTGGGTGCCCTTCTGCAAGTTAATGCCCACCTCGGCCTTTTTGTTGGCCACGATCAGCTCATAGCGGTTGCCCTCGCCCTCTTCGTTGAAGCCGTCCTGAATGTCTTGCATCTGGGCCGGGTCGGTGATGGCCTTGGCATTGACAATGGCGATCTTGGCCAGGGGGATGCCGGTTTCTTTGGACAGGATGCGGCGCAGCTTCATGTGCGTGCCCAGCGTGTCGCAGAAGACGATTTGCTTGACCAAGCCGGACTTGCTGCGGGGCGCGGCGCGCTCTGCCTTGACGTTGGCCACCAGGGCTGCGATCTTGGCTGAGATACGGCACTCCAGGGGCACGCCCATCTTTTCGGCCAGGGCCTCAAAAGCGGCCTGAGCCTTGAAATCGGTCGTGTCCAGCACAATTCGGCCATCGGGGGCCAGCTTCGCTTTCACAGCGATGCGATACAGCACCTCGTCACCGTCTTGGCTCTTGACGGTAATGGTGCCCTTCACGTCTTCGGGTGCCGTCCAGGGGCCAGGGCGGGCGCGCTTTTCCTCGCGCTTGACCTTGTTGTAAGCGTCGATCAGCTTTTCTGCCTGCGCCTTATTGGGGGTGCTGTAGAAGCTCGCGCGCTCGTCCAGCTCTGGGTCAACGATGAGGTTGCTCATCTTGATGGACAGATTGAACGGGTGAGCGATCAGCTCGGGCGGCTCACCCAGGCGGGCTTGCACGCGGGCCAGAGCCTCCATTTCCTCTTCGGTCGGCTCTTCTGCGTTCTTGGCCGCCATGCCTGTCACAAACTTGGCCGCGCGGTAGGCCATCTTGTAGTCTTCCAGGCGGGCCAGCACATCAGCGGGCAGCTGCACTGCCGTGGGAATCTCCAGCTTGTCGGGCTGCTTGAAGCGATCGCCCTGCACGTCTTCTGCGGTCTTGATGGTGGCCACCGCAGAGATTGCCGATCGCAGCAGCGTGACGTTCTGCAGGCCGGTGAAAACGCGATAGTTCTTGTACTGGCCGTCAATGGTCACGTCTTCATATTCATCCATGACGCACATCGCATTCATGAATTCATCAGCGCCCTTGACGCCCAGGCAGATACCGTTGATGCGCTCTTCCCCTGCGGCCATGCACAGCATGGAGTAAATCTCCAGCGGGCTATTGGTCACGGGGGTGGCCGTGAGGGGCATCACACCGTCTTGGGCCTTGCTCAAGCCTCGGACGTACCAGGACTTCATTTGCATGTCCAAGCCGCGCGCCGAGGCCTCGCCAATGGACAGGAACCGGCCACCAGAGAAATCCATGGTGTTTTTGGAGTTCTTGTAGCCGTGGGCCTCGTCGGAAATGAGCGAGTCAATGCCCATGTCTTCAAAGAACGGGATGGCATTGCTCTTGGTGCTGGATGCCGTGGTCAGGTCGGCCAGACGGCCTTCGGCGCGCTCGCGGTCTTTCTTCTTGTCGCCCGCGCTGAATGCGCTATCTACCGTGGTCATGTGCCACTCATAGGCGTCAATGGTTGCGTCCTTGAGCGGGATTTGGCCAAAGGCTTCCATGGTGCAATAAATCTTGGAGTGCTTGCCCTCCAGAATGCGGGTGAAGTCGCTTGCGTACAGAGCTGGATTTACCGTGTCTTCGCCCTTGCGGTCTTGGGTCATGCCCACAAACAGGCATTGCGCCATAGTGGCTTCGTCGTAGGCGCGCATTGCTTCGCGCTTCCAGTTCGATAGCACCGTGTTGGGCAGCACGAACATGGTTTTCTTTTTCACGCCGATAGACTGGATGTGCTGGGCGACAGCCAGGGCCGTGAAGGTCTTGCCCAGGCCCACGTCAAAGCCCAGGATGCCGGACATTCGGCGGCCCATCTTGCGGGTGAAGGCGTTCTGATACCCGTGCAGCAGCAGCGGCTCGCCCGTTACCGGGTCAATGGTGCGCATGCCGGGGATATTCAGCGGCGCGTCATCGTCAACCTCGCGGAAATACAGCGATTCGGGCGCGTTGGCCTTGGCATTGAGGCGCTCCATGATGGCCGGGGAGGCCTTGGCGTAGGTGTCGAACTGGGTATTGAGGCGCGCTGCCAGCTTGCGCAGCTGCGATAGGGCTTCCTTGTCCGAGATAGGCAGCTGCTTGCCCTGCAGGGTCAGGGAGCGCACGCCTCGACCGCCAGCATCACCAGACACATAGGCCGCGATACGCGAGCACAAGGCCTCTTCAATCGTGTCCTGCTTGCCCTCATAGACGATGTACGGCTGGCCCTCGTTGTTGATGGATGCCGCAAAGCCGGGGTGCAGGAACCGGCGCAGGAACTCGGCTTTCTCTTCCATCGTCATGAACGGGGAAAAGAGGTTGTAGCGCATGGCCTTGGGGTCAACGCGCAGCACGCGGCCCATGGCGTTTTCACGGTCGCGCAGCATCTTGGCTTTGACCGCCTCGTCGGTTTCAGCCTGAATGCGCAGGTCAAGTGTCTGCAGGGCGTCGTCCAGGCGGCCTACAAAGAAGTCATCAGCGCGCATGGCCTTGTGGCCACCGGGAAGGATTACCCAGTCGTCAGACTCCAGGACGTTGAAGCCTTCGCCCATGATCTTTTGGACTTCGGCCACATCCATCTGCAGGCCTTGGCGGTACCGCAGGGCCAGAATCTGAGAGGCTTCGTCAGAGGCTGCCGCGTTAGTGGCTACTTCGCCCGTATTGCCAAGCCAGTAAGCCGCAAACCCGTTGCGCTTGTTATAGGTCAGGCGGGCTTTCTGGAATGCCGATTTCAGGTCGCCGGGGAAGTTGGACGGGGCCTTGCGGCAAGTCGTCCAGGTCTGCTCAAGCGCTTTGCTCAGGGCCGGATATTCAGCCTGATACTTGAATCCGGCAGTTTGTGCATGAGCGTTGGCTACGTCGATAGTGGCCAGACCTGCGCAGCAAGCGCTCCAGAGCAGGCCTTGAGCGCCATCCTCTTGCTTGCCGACAGCGGGCAGCACCTTGGCCAGCCAAATCGGCGTATCCAGCATGCGGCCTGTGTCCTGCAGCATCTTGGCGTAGGCCTGAGCACGATCCAGGGTGATGCCGTCATTGACGGCGGCCAGGGGCGTTGCCAGGGAGCTTGCCAGGGCTTCCAGGCCGGATGTGTCTTGGCCAGCGCCGACAGGAACCCAAACGCCGTCGCGCATTTCGAGTGTCTGGCCAGCGAGCACGATGGAGTCGCCGTTGTTGTACGCGATGGGCTCAGTCTCGGTCGCGTCCAGCAGCTTCCAATCCACGCGCGAGCCGGGGAACTTGCGCAGCAGCTTCGCAATGTTGGGGACGGACTGGTCAGAGATAACGCGGTCTACGTCGCGGTACTTGGTCGGGTCTTTCGCCTGGAACTCGCCCAGCACAAAGCGCTTGCCTTCGCCCTGGAAGTAATGGCCTTGGATGAATTCGCCCCACAGCACATTGGCCTGAATGAGCGTTTCCGGTGACTGGGCCATCAGCTCTTCAATCTTGGTCGTGGCGTCCGCGCCGTATTTGCGGAAGACCACCACGTCCGTGATGGTGTCAGCCTCGGCGTTCCCAAAAACGCTATTGGGCAGGCGGTACGCGCCCAGAAACTCGGCCATCTGGCTCAGGGCCATGCGCAGCTTTTCGGACTTGCCGCCCTTCTCGCTGACCACGCGCGGGGGCACGATGAATGCCGCGAGGCCGCCGTGCTTGAGCTTTTCCAGCGAGCGGCACATGAAATACCACTCCAGGGACTCGCCGCGATGCTTGGGGTCAAAGTTCTTGTTGCGGCCTCGGTCGGCGTTGGAGCCAAAGGGCACGTTGGTGACAACCGCGTCATAGGTGCCGTCTTCGGTGCGGCTGGCCACGGCCTCAAAGGGGCTGACGATGGCGTGATAGGCAGGGCCGCCGTTGACCAGCTGATTGATGCGGCCCGAAGTCTCATTCAGTTCAATGGACTCTACGGCGGTATTGCCGGGAGCGGTCGCGCCAAAGATGCCAGTACCGGCGCACGGGTCAAGCATCTTGCCGCCCTTGTAGCCCAGCTCGCCCAGCAGGCTCCACACGCCATCAGCGATAGGCTTGGGGGTGTAATACTCATAGGCGCTGCCCTGCAGGCCATCAGCGCCTGTCAGGTTGCCGCCAGTGCCAGAATAGGCGGCCAGCTCCGCTTTGAGTGCGGGCGTGAGGTTGGCGGCGTCCAGTTCGCCGCTGTCGATCTGGCGCAGTATTTCAAGGGCGCGAGCGTTGGCCTTCTTCCGCTGGCCGTGCGTCACCTTGTCGGCGTATTCGTAGTGCTGGCTGGTGTCGGCGCGCGGCTCTTCGGGCAGCTCCGGGGTCTGGCCAGCGTCAAACGCGGCAGCGGCCCGCTTTCCTGCGTCAATGTCGATGCCCAGTGCGCGCAAGGCCTGCATCATCTTGGCGGCCAAGCCCGCCAGCTTGACCACGTACAGCGGCACTCCCGGCTGCAAGCCGTTGAATTCCTTGACCAGTAGCGTCAACTGGGCCTGTGTTTTGAGGCGCTCCAAGAATGTGATGGGAGCGCTGGTTGGGGGGTTCTGCATTTGACCTTTCCGCAGTGGGTTTCACACGCGCGGAACTGTCGTGCGGCAGGGGTCGATGGAGAGGGGCGTTTTTCCCGATGCGGGTGTCGTTGGCGTCTTGTCGTTTGTCGTTTGTCGTTTGTCGTTTTTGTGTTGTCGCTCCTCGTTTGTCGTGGTACAATAAACGCATGCCAACAACAACGAAGGAGGTCTATGGCGATTCAGACATTCAAGTGCAAGGCGACAGCCGAACTGTTTCACACGGGCAAATCGGTAAAGTTTGCCGCGATAGCGAAGCCAGCGATGCTTCGCTTGGGGTTCCTCGATGGAGCGACAGCGCTCCATGATTTGAAGCTGCCACCCAGCAACAAATTGCACCCCATGACAAAAGAAAAAGAACGAATTGGTCAGCATGCAATTCGCATTAATGACAAATTCCGAATCTGCTTCATTTGGGGTGTCTCTGGCCCCGAAGAGGTAGAGATAGTGGACTACCACTAAGAAGAAAAAACCCCCCTCAGAAATGAGGGGGGGACAGAGATAGTTAGAAGTAATTTATATACGCTAGACCCATATCGGGAATCCGTAAGCTAAGTGCCGAATGCTCAATCGAGCTAGGCCGCGAAAAGGAGCTTATATGTCGAAAGAAAAGATGATTAAAGCAGGTCGCAATGGCATGCCGCCCATCCATCCGGGCGAAATATTGAAAGAGCTGTACCTAGAGCCATCCGGCTTGTCGGTTAACAAACTGGCTTTGCGCATGGGCGTGACAGCAACGCGCATGAATCAAGTGGTACGCGGCGAGCGCGGCATCACTGCTGATACCGCACTGCGTTTGGCAAAGGTTTTTGGCACAACTGCACAACTGTGGCTGAACCTGCAAAATACCTATGAAGTGCGTCTGATTGAAACATCGGATGATGAATCTATATCTCGCCTTCAACCGTTCACCGCGAAAGAGCTTCATATGGAGCTTGAGGAAGAATTCGCGTAATCCTTGCACTTTGAATCGCCATTTATAAGGCCCCAATTACTGGGGCCTTTTTTTATGCGCTCATTTCATTGGCCGCATATTGTTGCTGGCTGGTTGCACGAGACAGGCCCTCATAAAAGGCGCTGCGCTCAGCTTCAATGTCGCCGGTGGCGATCAGATAGTCCATGGGCAGCAGCACGGCGAACTGCTCGGCAGACTGGCAGCACTGCACCAGCTCGACCGGCTCAATGCCGCTCATGGTCAGCGGCAGGCCTCGGGCGTCGTCGGTAGCCTCGACCAGCTTGCGCAGGCAGGCAATAGCCGCATCAGCACCGCTCCACGTCGCGGCCTCGTCGTCAAAGTCCACCAGGACAACCCCGGCAGGCGTGGTCACTTCAAACACATCAGCCATTCAAGGCCTCCTTAAATTGGTTGACGCGGTTCACTTCATCAAAGTGCCATGCTCTCGCCTCAATGCCACGGCTGTGCAGATAGGCGATGGCCGACACAAGGCCCATGTCGCGGCTGGCCACGGGAGAGCACCATCCGTCCACGGCATCGACAAGGTAATGCCCAGCCTTGGAGCGGCCCGTAATAGGGTCGCGCACCTTCCCTGAAAACACCCAATGCCGAGTGCTCGGGATGTGGCCAATGAGCTTTTCCAGGCGCGAATCGCGCGCGCCGGTGAACTCGGGTACATCGGTCTTCTTGATGGCCGCGCGGGCCGCCAGGGCCTCGACCACGGCCCGAATCTGGCTCTCCAAGCTGGCTTCGCCCTCTTCGCTGGCCTGCACCAGCAGGCCTTGCAGGGCCACCATCTGCTTTTCAAGGTTAGACACGGGGCGGCTGACGTAGCCCGTCACCATGGCCAGGGTCTGGGGGTCTTTGTGCATGCGGTGGGCCAGCAGCACCGGGTTGGAGAAAGTCTCCAGGCCCATAGAAAACACTTCGGTGCAGGCGTCGTTGTAGAGCTTGCCGATGTAGGGGCTGAAAAAGCCGTTCTCCAAGGCGATTTCCTTGGAGCCATAGTTTTTGTTGCCCGTGATTCTGCGCAGCTTGCCAGGGGCCGCGGACTTGGCGCGGCGGCGAATCATCTGGCCCGCAACCATCTTTGCGGCTGGGTCGGCCTCGATGTGGTGCCCCAGCTCGTGCCAGAGGGTGCGCTTGCTGAAATTGGTATCGAGGTGAATGGTGCCAGGTTTGCCGTGCTCGCCAATGTCGGTTGCATTGGCGCGGCGGTCGCCCTTGGAGTGCAGGCGGGCGCGGGCAATGCGGCCACCCGTGAGGCGGTAGAACTCGGCCATGTCGGCGCGCACCTGGGCCACCGGGTAGCCGATCTTGGCCAAGCGGCGCACGGCGGCGTCCGTGATTTCCTGCGCGTCGGCCCATTGCTTGGCGGTCGCCGCGTCGATGGGGCTGGCGTCGATCACTTTGGCCAGGATTTTTTCGCCCACCTCGCGCACGCCGCCCGCGCCTTCATTGATGGCCACGCTGGCCGCCCGCACCTTGGCGTTGCCTCGCTCCATCAGGGGCACATAGACATTGCTGTAATGCTGCAGGTACTCGTCGTAGGCTGCCTTATAGGCATCCTGAGCCTCTGGCGTGCGCAGTCGGCGCAACGTCTGCTCCTTTGTGGACAGCAGCTGCATGTTGGCGTCGTTGGCCTGTGCGGCCTTGGCCACCTCCTGCGCCAAAGCTGGGTCAACCACTGCAAGGCTGATTGGACTTGTGGCCCCGCTCTCGCGCATGGCCCTGTCCAGCTCCGACGACAGCTCTGCCCCAATGGCCCCGGCTGCCACCAGCTCATTGACTTCGGGCTCATACAGGCCGTATTCCTTGAAGCGGGGCATGACCAGACCTATCGCCGGGTCGTTCTGAATGGCACGCAGCAGCAGATTTTGCTCGGGCGACTCCCAAATAATGTCGGGGCTGCGTCCAAAGGTCTGCTTGAGGCCGATAGACAGGGCGCTCAGGCGGCGCAAGTGGATTGCGCGCTGCGCTGGCTGCATGGCGTTGGCCTCGTTGATCTGCTCGCTGAAATAGGCCACGCGCTTTTCAAGCACCAAGAGGGCGTCCAGCTCCGCGCCTGGGGCGTCGGTACCGCGCCCCGTCAGCGTGCGGCGCAGGGCCATTGCACGGGCCCTCATGAGCGGCCCAGACTTGGCGCGGCTGATTGCTGGCAGGGTTTGGTAGCGCTGGCCGAGCTGCATCAGCTCCGAGCACAGCTTTGCTCTGTAGCGTGCATCAGGCATAGGTGTATTCCTTCTCTTCCAGGTCGGCCCAATGGTCAATGGCGTCATTGGCCGCCTTCTCAAAAATGGCGGGCAGCGGGCGGCTGCGGTCGGTCGTCACCATGGCCATAGAAATGACGGCCAGGATGGGATAGGCGCCCTCGTGGTCGTATTTGCCTGCGGCCACGTCGCGCAGCTCCTGCAGAGCCTCCCGTTGGTCGGGCGTCAGTTCGTCTGCAGCACTCAGCGGGCCGAGCTTGGCCAGGATGGCGCGAGCCTCGGCGGCAAGGCGCAGGCGATCAGGAATGCGCAGGCCTGGGGCCTTGAGTTGGGCCACCAGGGGCACAAGCTGACCGGCCAGGGTCGCGCGCATGATGGGGCTCACGCTGTCCAGCAGCTGCAGGCCGCTTTCGGCAAGGGCCGGGTCGGTCAGTGTGCGCACGAACAGCGGGAGCATCCATTCCGGCATGGGCGATGTGCTCTCACGCTGGCCACGGGCCGAGTACACCAGCCAAACACCCCCATTGGCGGGGGTGAAGCGGCCAGTAACGCGCCCATGTGCCGCGTCGTAGGTGATGGGCTGGCCAGCGGCCACGGCGGCCAGGAATGCCGCGTCCACGGGTACCACGCTGCGATGCCCAGTCCAGGGCTGCGCCGGTGGCTGGCCAGACAGTAGATCCTCCCCGTCGCGCGGCAGGGGCGCCCTGACAGGGCCTGCGGGCTGGCAGACAGCCACGCTATGCGCCCAGTCGTTGAAGCTGGCCAGGGCCATGCTGGTGACGGCGCCACGGCGTTTGGGGCCAGAGCCATCGGTAAACCCGGCGTCATAGACGCGCAAGGCCTCGGCCTCGCTGGCCGCGCCGAGCACGACTTTATGCTCGTCAAAAGCGCCGTCCAGGTCGTACTGGTCGATCACATAGGCAGGCTGGCCAGGGTCGCCACCGCCCACAAGGTACACGTCCACCGGGTCGCCGTCAGCGCCCGTGGTGCCCTCCAGCTCGCCATAGTGGGCGAGGTTCATAGGCGTTTCCCACCGCTCGCCGTTCAAGTCGTAGCCGGTGCGGGATGTGCCTATGGGGTTCTCGATGTTGAGGCGCAGGCCGCCGAAGTCCATAGGGCCAGCGGGCATGCTGGGCAGCGCGGCGTTTTGGGCCACGCTGCCCCCATCGTTTTCATGGGGGCTTGGCATGCTTACACCTTCGACAGCGCATCGACAGAGGCGGCAATAACGGCGTCTCCGTAGGCCTTGGCGGCCTGCTCGATCAGGGCCTGGGCCTCGTCGTGGCCCTCGTACTTGTGATACAGCTCTTCCAGGCGGGTGCTGTGGGTTTCGTCCATCAGCGGCACGCTGCCTTCAATCAAGGTCTGCAGGTAGTCGCGGTCTTCCTGGGCGAAAGCATTGGCGTTTTCGGTCACGGGTTCCTCGGTGGTGGTTGCGGGCTCGGGCGTGGGCTCGGGCTCCGGTGTGGGTTCTGGCGTTGGCTCGGGAGTGGGCTCGGGCTCAGGCGTGGGCTCCGGTGCGGGCTGGGGGTCGGCGGCAGGCTCGGGCTGGGCCGCGCTCATGGCTGCAAGCACCTCGTTGGCCAGTTTTTCGTCGTCAATGCCGAAGTCCACGCGGTTTCCGTACTGCTTGCGGCCAAAGTCTTCAATCAAGCCGATCAGCACCCCGAACGTGCTCATGACGCCGTGCTCAGCAGCGTACTCAACGTAGCGGGCGCGGTAGTCCGGCTCGATGCTGGCCACAAACGAGGCGACAGCGCCAGAACGGGCGTCATCTGTGTGCAGGAGCGGTATCAGCTCAAAGGCCTTCACGGCCTCGGGCGACAGGCGCTCGCCATAGGTCACGATGCCATGACGGGCCGAATCAGCGAAGCGCTCGCCGTCTGCAGGCGCTGGCATGGTCGATTTGAAGCCCTCGGGCACGGTACCAATGGAAAGGGGGCGCATGCGCATGCCGTACCAGAATGGGCCGTGGCTGGCATCCAGCGCGGCTTGTGCGGCCTCGGCATCCAGCTTTTTGCCCAGATAGCTCGCGTAGTCCATGCCGGTCTTGGTCAGCGTCTTTTCATCGTGGAAAGCGCCGCCCTCGCCCTGCTCGGCCAGGATTCGCGCGCCAGAGCCGTTTGTCTCAACGCGGCGGCCTTCATTGACCAGCAGGCGAATCATTGCCTTGCGGCTCATGACTTGGCCACGGTAGCGCACCTTGGCATCAAGGGTCACATACATGCGCTCGCGGCCCAGCGGCTTCATGTCTGCACCGAAGCCGTCAACGTCGATCAGCTCGCGGCGCTGCTCTTCCAGGCGCGCTTTTTCGGCGGCCTCCTGCTTGGCCAGCTCTTCGGCATAGGCCGCGCTGTCCTCGGCGTCCTTCAAGAGCTGGTCTGCGGTTTCCTTGGCAATGGCCAGGGTCGAAACCAGGGGATTGCCGCTGATTTCGCGCTCACCATTGGCCACGCGCTGCTTGTTCTCGGGCTTTTGCACCTCCCAGCCCTCGGCCTCTACGCCGCCGACACGCCATTTCGCGCGGCGCAGCTCCAGGCCTCGATAGAGCACCAATGTGGGCTCAGCCTTGGCCGGAATGCTGCGCAGTGCGGCTGTCACGTCATCAGCGGTCGTGGGCGTGGCCAGAACCTCGGAGCCGTGGGAGCCGGTTAGCAGCGTGATTTGGCCGGTGGCCGTGATGGAGGCTCTGGCCAGGATGACGCCGCCCTTGTGCAGCTGGGCAGTGATGCCGATCACCGTGGCCGAGCCGGACACGTCATCAAACAGGGCCGCACTGGTCGAATCGTTGAAGTCGCCATAGTGGACAGACACGCCAGCAGCTGTAGCGCCGGGCTCCAGCACCTTGATACAGGCCATGCCAAACGCCATTGCCTTACCGTCCAGGGCCGTGCCAAAGGTGCGCATGACTCGCTCGCCTTCATCGTCACGCTCAACGTGGGCCTGCTCAAAGTCAAATTGCGAGACGTAATCCGCGATTTCCTTATCCGTGCGAGAGGTCGTGTAGCGCTCGTATTCGGGCTCTTCCTCAAAGTCATCCAGGCCCACCATGAAGCCGTCTTTTGCTGCGCTGTCCAGCTCCAGGTAGACCAGCAGATCGGACAAAGGGCCGCGCAGTTCAAAGCCATCCTTGCGGTCGTTGATTTCGCCGGTGAAGCCGTGCTGCTGCAGCAGTTTTTTGATGGCCACCATGCGCTGTGCGGCGGGGCCGTTCTCAGGCGCTCCGGTGTCCATGTTCTCCAGGCCGGTAGGCTCGCCAGAGTCTTGCTGCTCAGGCTCGGGCTGGGGCTCGGGCACCGGGGGCACGTTGGCCGCGCGGCGCTCTTCGGCCCATGCCTCGGCTCGGCGGTTGAACTCCGTTGCGTATTCAACCGGGTCGGTACCGGGCGTCATGCGCATGGAAAAAACATTGTCCCAGCCCAGCTGCAGCGTCAGGCTTGCGCTATCGGCGCCCCAGCTCGCGTAGGTCACGCGGCTGCCGTCGCTCAGATCGCCGTCCGCTGCCAAGCCTTCAAAGGTGCGGCTCATAGTCACCAAGCCCTGCAGCTCAGGGCCTCGCGGATAGCTCCAGCCCATGCCAGCCAGGGCGCGATTGACCTTCTGGCCAGGGGACAACGCGGCCTCTGCAGCAGCAGCCCGCGCGGCTTCGGCTTCCTGGTCGGCCTTGCTTTGGCGAGCAACGTCCAGGCGGTCATGCAGGCTGGCCAGCTCGCTTGTCAGCTCAGAGATTTCGCCATCCAGAGCTGCTTCGATCGCGGCGCGTTCCGATGCGCGCTCGTTGGCCTTGGCGAAGGTGGCCGAGTTGCGGGCAACGAGGCGCATGATGCGGCGGGCGACTTCACGGGGCGCCAGCTCTTTACCGTTCTCGGGCGCAACAACGATTGTTACGTCCTTTTTGTTCAGGAGCCACTTCCAGGACACCAGCTCGTCCAGGGGCATGAGCTTGTTGGGTGTGGTATCCGGGTTGTGGAACCAGATCGTTACCGCTTGGCCATCATCCATGGCAAACAGCACGGGAACCTGCATGGTGCCGCGCAGCTTCACGGGGTCGCCAATGGTGAAGTCCGTTGGCTTGGGGCCGTCACCGGCTGCAGCTTCCATCACGCGCTGCAGCTTCTCCATGGTGATGCTCATGCGGTTGACCTCTACCACCATGGCATCGAGCATTGGCAAGGCTTCGGCCTCGCTGTCGATCAGGTCATACAGCATCACGCTATCCAGCATGGTGTTGTCAGGGTCGCCCAGTCGCAGGGCATACATCAGCTGCGCGAGATGCGTGTTTTCAGGCATCGCGTCATCCGACCATTTCACTTTTTCCATTGTTCGCCTTCCTTGAAAACCGAGGTGGGTTGCTTCGCGCAGGAGTGTGTTTGCTGCTGCGGCGGCCCCCTCCCCGACTTTCCAAAAGTGCTCTATGCGGTAACAAACGCATTTGCAAAATCATCTGGAAAGTGAAAATTCAAGAAATTGGCGTTATATTTCGGCCTCGTAGGTAACAATTGTTATTGCGATGCAGCTTATCAATCACTCCGTCGCCATGGCTCTTCTGAAACAAGGGCGCTGTGGGTCTTCAATTTCATTGGTTCGCCGCGTGGCGTCGGACAAGCAACGGGCAGCGATAGGCGCATGGGCGGGCAAGGTGCTACCTACTCCCTCGCTGGCCACGCTGCGCGATCTTGTGAAGCGCGCAGAGGCCAGCGCCTCTCTCACAGAGCCTTACACGGTCGTTGAGCTGTCCATCCCTTCTCATGAAACCCTCTCGGGCATGCGCGAGGTGCTGCAGCTTGAGGGCCGCGATTTTGGCTGGGGCGTTCTATGAAAACACTTCATCAAACCAATCGCGCAAAGACCTATGAGGCCTTCATGCTGGTGCATAGCGCGCCGGATACGTTGGCCACCATCTACATCGAGCGGGAAACCGAGCATTTCGTCTATTACGTGGGCGGCAAGGCTGATCGCAAGCGCAGCCCGTCAAGGACGATCAGCTCCGATCTGCAGGCGATCAAGGCCCTGCAGGCCGAGCACCAAAGCCGCATGGCCAACGTCCGCGCCTATGACCTCAAGCGCGCCCGTGGAACCCATCTTTTTGAGCTGCTGCTTGACGCGGCAGCTGACGCCATCAACCAGGACAAGCGCCCGCACTGGCTGGAAGAGTCCCTAAACCTTCTGGAAGGCGTGGCCAATCTTGAAGAGCTGCAGCGAGTGCGCGCCGTGCGCGCCGCTTCGGGTCTTGACCATCCCCCCCTCCAACCTCAACAGGAAACAGCACCATGCGACACACCTTCCGAATTTCCATCTTTGCGGCTGCGGCCATATCAGCAGCGGCAGCTTGTGCCCCAGCAGCCGCTGTCTCAGTTTCTGCGCGTGGCGCATCGGTGAGCGTGGCCCGCGCGGCCCCTGCGCCTGTGCGAGCTGCCCCCGCCCCAGTGCGCGCAGCTGCTCCTACCCCGGCGCCCAAGCCTGCGGTACCGGCGTCCAAGCCCGTGCCGGACAAGCCAGCCGCCCCGGCTTACCAGCCGCGCCCAGGCACCACCAGCCATGCAGCCAGCGACAGCAGCAGCCCCGCCACAAACATGATGGCGGGCTACATGGTGGGCTCTGCTGTGAGCCCCGGCGCCAAACCCGAATGCACGCCCGAGCGTGAGAAAGCCCGCCAATGCGAGCGCAACAAAGAAGGGAAGAAGTGATGCGATACCGTGATGCCCGAGCCCACCTTACCGAAGCCTTGGAGCTGATGCGCGGCGAGCGCGCCTATGCAGTGGCCCAGCGTGGCGCGGCAGCCCCAGGCTCTGCAGACGCCTTTGCCGAAAAGACCATTCGCGCGCTGGAAACCATTTTGGTTGATGCCAACGGCGCCCCCAGGCACTTCCCGGCCTCCGTGATGCCGTGCGCCCACCTGAGCAATGCCGACATTGCCGAGCTGTGCGAAATGCGCGGCATCGACCCGGCGCAGAGCGCCAATGAGGGCACCTACAACGTCTCGGCGGCACAGCTGCGCTCTCTGCTGACTGAGGCTCAAGTCGCCTCGGATGCCACGATGCACGCGCATATCAAGAACTTCCTGAATCGCCGCCAGCAAGGCATTGTGATGAATGCCTATCGTCGGTCTGCAGGTCTGCCGGTGCGCTTGCCACAGAGCGCGCGGAAGTCATAGGCCCCCAGGCCTCCACCCAGGCCCGCCCCAAGCGGGCTTTTTTAATGAAATATTCGTGACAGTTGCCCTATATCGTCTAAACGATATATACTCAGCCCCATACCGCAGCACGGCGGGGATTTTTCTGAGGCAAATCACCATGGCTACATCCACTACCTACACCGTTCCCGAAGTCCCCGGCAGCAAGCGCTCCAGCGCCCGCGCCTATACCCATGCCATCGTTGGCTGCGTCAATGCAGAGCAACGCCGCCTAGACGCCAAGAGCGAAGAGGCCCGCAAGAATCACGCTAAGCATTGGAGCTACCACGCCGAGGGAGCCCAGATGAAGGAAGGCGATTTGATTCACGTTCAGTCGTACAAGCCTTGGAGCTATCCAGTCACCCAAGAGCGCGTAGACCAGCATGTGGCCTTTATGAAAGAGAACCCCACGCAAGACGCCTATGTGCAGAAAAGCGTTGACGCTCAACTAAAGCGAATCAATGACGCCTACGGAGAAGGCCCTGCAGGCCCCCTGGACGTGCTGCAGTGGAGCCAGAGCGCGGCAAACGCTCAAAAGGGACTCTCCAGCTGGAAAGGCTTGTTGGGCGTTCGCGTCGTTGAGTGCGTGCCTGTCGTGAAGCCTGCACGCAAGAGCAAGCGTGTAGAGTCTTCGCCCCATGAAGCAAACAACATTTGAAAAGATCGCCAAGCGCCTGCGCATGCAGCCCGACTCCCCCAGCTACAAGGCCCTGTGCCTTGTGGTTGTCCACGGAATGAGCCAGCAGGACGCCTTCAAAGCCACGGGCTGCGCGCAGCCCAATATCTCCAGACAGTACCGCGCCTTCATGGACGCCATAGACGATTGGCGAACCATCCTGGCCGAGCTAGACAACCCGAAAGACTGAGCATGACAACCATCACCATGAGCCCCGAGGCCGTGAAAGTCACCATTCAAGGCTTTGACCTCAAGACCTTCCACGGCTGGACAAGGGCTGCAGAGGCCCTGCTGAAAGACAAGCCCGAGCGCACAGCGTTGAAACATTCCGACGACACGGGCTACATGGTGATGATTGAAGGCAGCCTGATTGCCGTGCCGGTGAACCCTGATGGCAGCCTGACCTTTGAAATGGAGGGCGATAACTTCCCTTCGGGCAGCTGTGACCCGGACATAAACGCATGGGATTCGGCGCGCGGCTGCTGGGATTGTGACGAGCCCCATGTGAGCTTGGCCACCATTGAAAGCCCCGTGTTTGTCACCCTGAACTTTGAAGACTGAGAGGGGCGGCGCCATGCAAAAAGCCTATGAAATTCACAACCCGTCATTCAATGATCTGACCTTGGAGCAGCAGATTGAACACGGCTGCAACGACTGGGCCGCAATGGGCCGAACTGGCCATGAGTACGTTGGCCGCACCAAGGCCGAAGCCGAAGCCGTCCGCGCCAACTACGAGGCCTGAACATGAGTAAGACCACTGTTACCGCCGTTCGCCCAGCTGGCGAGAATGAGCGCGGCGAGCTGCACCAAGTCTTGACGGTCGAGGGCGGTGGGGGCTCCTACCGCCGCAAGCCATGCCGTAACTGCCCCTGGCGCGTTGATGCCGTGGGCGAGTTCCCTGCAGAGGCATTCCGGCACTCTGCTCCGACTTCCTACGACATGGCCCAGAACACCTTCGCCTGCCACCAGTCCGGCAAGGACAAGCCCGCAACCTGCGCCGGGTTCCTGCTGCGCGGCGCTGACCACAATTTGGCCGTGCGCCTCAAGCGCATGAAGGGCCAGCGCTTTGATGACGTGACAGACGGCGGCCATGAGCTGCACGACAGCTACCGCGCCATGGCCATCGCCAACGGCGTGCCCGCAGATGACCCCGTTTTGGCCCCGTGCCGAGACTGAGCAGCAGCCCAGAGCGAAAAGGACAACCAGGAATGACCAACATCACGAACATGCGCGCCGCCCTGGCGCGGCTCAATCAGCTGGCCATGAGCCGCGACTGCCCCCAGCACATTGCCGAGGCCATCATTGACGGCTTGGGCGATCTTGAGCGCGGCATGGGCCATGTTTGCGAAATTTCGCAAACTGGCAATTTCGGCAAACAGCAGCCACCGGCCCCGACCACGTTTGAGAGCTATCAAGACTGGTTCTATGTCTGCCGACACCCGGCATGGCCAGACCCGCTCGGCTGCCTGAGCGCTGCAGATGCCGTGCGCTCGGCCAAGTCCCCGGCCTCGCGCGACACCTCAAACGTGATGATCGTCCACAAGCGCGAGTACCGGCAGGAATACCAAATCGCCCAGGTCGAGGCGCTGATAGCAGAAGGAAAAGCAAAGTGAGCACCGAAGCCATTGAAGAAGGCGGCCAAGAGCTGACCGGCACAGAGCGCGATCGCATCATTCGCAAAATCAAGCGCTGCCTCGCGCTCGGCGCGTCCTCAAACCCCAATGAGGCGGAAATGGCCATGCGGCAGGCCCAGGCGATGATGGCCAATTACCGGCTGTCCGAGGCTGATGTAAACGCCTCTGGCGTGGGCACCGACGAGCGCAACACCGGCATCAAGACCCTGCCGCGCTGGCATTCAGACTTGGTTTGCGCCGCTGCCGAGGCCTTCGGCTGCCGCGTGATCTTCAAGGGCCGCATGGCGAGCGAGCCCTTGTGCATACGCTTCATAGGCGTCATGCCTGCTGCCGAGCTGGCGGCCTACGCCTACGATTCTCTGCTGGCCCAGGCGAAGATCGCACGCCGGAAATTCTCTGCCGAGTTCGGCCCGGTCAGGCCGAGCACGCTCAACGATTTCAGCATGGGATGGGTTGCCGCGATCTTCCAGAAGCTGACCACGTTTGCAGAGTCCACTGGGCCCGCCAGCGCGAATGCCCTGATGGTGATTCGACAGAAGGATGATGCGGCGATCGCTGCATGGATGGAAGTAGAGCACGCGGGCATCAAGCAGAAGCGCAACAGCGCGCTTCGCCACAAGGTCAACGGCATGGCGGTGCTTGAGGGCGTCAAGTCCGGCAAGCTGGCCCAGATCAATCACGGCATTGGCCAAGCCGCCAATGGCCAGCTGGCCTTGGAGCATGCCGCATGAGCGACAAACTCAGCTGGGCCCAGCTCACCCTACTGACCGCCCTCAAGTCCGGGGGCGTGATGATCTTCATGTATGACGGCACGCGCGGCCTGTATCGACTGACCAAGGACGGCACGACACGCAGCCAGCACCCGGCCACGGTCAATTCGTTGCTGGCCCGTGGGCTGCTCGTGCAGCACGACGATGGGGCCGTAACGGTCGCGCCGCCGCCCAAGCGCCCCGAGGGCTGGGCAGACCTCCCAGGCTCCAAGCTAGAGCACTATTTCAGGGATGGCCAGTCTCTATGCGAAGACTTCACCACGCTCGATGACTTCTTGACCCCTGGCCCGCCGCGCTCGCCCTGCGCGGTCTGCCGCCGAGAGTTTGAGGCCCAGACGGCCCAATGAGAAAACCGCCCCGAGAGGCGGTTTTTTCTTGCCCTGGCCAGCCCTACAAACCGGCCCAAGGGTCGCTTGGAACATTTTGGGGCTCCGTTCCACCCGAGGATGTTCCAGAATCGCCACCATCTGGCGCGGGCTCCGGGGTTAGTGGTTCATCACCACTCGGCGGCGTGCCGTTTTCCGTTCCAGACCCTGCGCCACCGGCAGGCGGTTGGGCGGGCGCGCTGGGCAGCGGATACGGCGGGTTCTGATAGTCCAGGTCGTCGCGCAGGTTCACGATAACGATGCGGTTGTATGGCGGGATGTGGCAGCGGCTCGATAGCGTCACCACCTCATAGACCAGGGATGCGCCCATGCCCATGTCGATCACCAGCAGGTCGCCTTGCGCGGCCTCAAAGAATCCCGGCTCCGTCTGGTCAACCATGGATTCAATGCGGGCCATGCGACTACTGGCACCCAGCAGGCCCGCGTTTGCATCGTTCACGTCTGCGGGCTCGGGCACGCCGTCAACAAACAGCATGCGGCCCTCGCCCAGCTCCGAATAGGAAATGTCGGCTTCATCCTCGGCGCGCAAGACGGTCATACCGCCCAGCGTTGGGGAGCCGCCCGATTCATTGGGCTGGCCGGTGGCCGGGTCGATTTCCACCCGGTTGACCGTGCGCCGCAGGGCGTACAGCTTGAAGGCGTTGGGGTTGCGCAGCACGACTTGGCGCGCGGCGCGGTTGATGGCCATTGGCACTGAATGAAGCATGTTTCTCTCTCAGGTTTTGCGGGCGAACTGGCGCATGAGGGCAGCTGCAGCCGTGGAAGCGAGCCCACCCATGGCCTGCAGGCGCTTTACCGTCTGCTCCAGGCGGTTGAGTTCGCGCTGCATCGCTGCTGGGGTCGTGGCAATGGCTTTCTGCTGGGCCTTGAGGCGGGTCTGCACCGCGCCCACGGCCTTTCGTGCGGCCAGCCGCTCTGCGCGCTCTGTGCTGCTCTCCAGCTGGTTGCGCTGCCAGTGGGCGCGCTTATCCTGCTCTGCGGCCATAGCGCGGGCGTCGGCGGCCTTGGTGCGCACCACCTTGGCGCCCTTGCCCTTGCGGCCCAGCTCCACCATGCCCGCAACGCGCTTGAGCACCAGGGGGTCATTGAGCTTCTGCACTGTGCGCAGGATGTGCTTGCAGGCCACGCCGCTTAGGGTCGGGTTGCGAATCTTGGGGAAGCCGGTTTCTGGCAGGCCCGCGTTGAAGTTGCCCAGCGTGGCTACGTAGCGAAACCAGAAGGTTTGCCGCCCGCAGTCGCAGTCAATGGCGATCGGCTGGGCGACAAGGCTTTTCGCCGCGCTCTCGGCGGTCGTGGGCGATGACAGGGCCGCGTCGTAGCCCTTGAATTGGACGACAACGTGATGCCGGTTTACCTTGTGCTTGCCGCTCGCGCTGGTGACAAAGTGCAGCTTGTCTTGGTGCGACTGGGCCGGGATGGCCACGCGGATTTCCTCATTGCAGCGCTTGCGGTCGTCGGGCAAGGCGCGCTCAATGATCTGTTTGGCCGTGATGCCGCCCTTGAACTGCTTGCCCAGCAGCGTTGCCTTTTTGCGGAATTTCTCAAGGTCATCAGGCCGCAGCGGTCGCAGCTCGCCGCCCATGGTCGTGTAAAGCAGCCGCTCCATGTCGTAGTCGCCCGCAACCTCTGTAGGGTTGAGGATGCCGCTGGCAGTGGCGCGGCTCTGCGCCCGGTAGTTGTAGCGGTCGGACGCCTCGCGGTTCGCCCTCTGGATGTGCTTTACAACACCTTCAAATGATTTCGTAGCCATCGAATCCGGCCTCCCGTCGCAGCTCGCGCAGCTTGGCCGCCGTGGGCAGCACCAGGGTCTGCGCTTCAAGCGGGTATTCAGCAGAGTCCAGGCCTGCGGCGGCCTGAATGACAAGGTATTCCGCGCGCGTGCCATAGACGCGCTGGGAAACCAGCGTGAGGTCGAATCGCTCGTCCGGCTTCACGTAGTACCGTATTGCCTCCCCCCAGAGGGGGGTTTCCACGGCGAATTTGCGCACCGCCCGATAGAGGCGGTTGTAGGCCATGTCGTTATTGGCCATCGCTCAGCTGCTCAGCGGCTGCGGGGGTTGGCTCGGGCTCTACGTGCTCGCTGGGCGGCTCAATGCCCGGTGGCTTGGGCAAAGCAAAGATCATGTCCGACATGCTGGGCGGGTACACCGCCGCGTCGGCGCGCAGGCCTGCGGCGAGGTCAGAAACCGCGCCCAGGCACTCAACGCGCCAGTTCATGAAGCGATTTGCGCGCTCGGCCAGCTCCGAAGTGTTGCCGCTGGCGAACTGCTCGGCCAGCGCCTCCAGCTGGGCCAGATCGGTAAAGCCCGCATTCGCGCAGACGTAGTTACAGAAGCTGGTGCCCTCTGTGATGATCTTGGCGGGGCGCTTGGCAATCTCAACCATCCAGTTGCTTTGCGCGGGCAGCTGGGGGAGGATTGGCTGCTCAACCACCGGCGCGGGCGGCTCGGTCAGCTCAAACGCCTTTGTTTCCGGGTTGTAGCGGTTCACCAGCCCATCGCGCTCGGGCTGCAGGCTCTTCATGCTCGAAAACGCCGGTACCAGCCACCGATCGGGCTCCATGGGGTCTGGCTCCGCTTGGGTCGTGTGGGTGTAGAAATAGGTCGTTGGGTGATAGTGATTGACGTTGGCCATGGTGCGAACCTCAGTATTTCAAGCCCAGTTTCAGGGCCGTGTTGTAGGGGCGCGCTTCGGCGCCGCCATCGTTGCGGACGTAGATATTTGAGTTCGCGGCTGTGATGTAGGCCGCGTGGGAGTGGTCGCCCACGAATGGCAGAGGAACCACGGGCCAGTCTGGATTGCCCCGGCCTTCTTCAAACGCAACGGCCCATGAGCCGCCAAGGCGGTGCTGCGCCACGTTCGGACGCTGCCAGCCGCCGTCTGCCCAGTATTCGTGCGCGTGAGAGCCGGACATGCCGATGCTGACGCCGTGGGTATGGCCGTAGTCGTCCAGGCCGTGAAGGTGGCTCTTGTTGAGCGAGTCTTGCTCTTGGCCCCAGGCTCGCCCAGCGTCCAGGCCTCGGCCACTGTCCAGGGAGCGCAGGAACACGCCGCGCAGGTCAGGCGCTCGGAAATTGGTCGAATCGGTACCGGAAGAGAAGCGGCCCCGGAAGCTGGCCCAGGACGAGTCCGCAACAACGCCTTGGCGCTGGGCATAGGCCCACAGGCGCGCATACGCCGTGCGGCTCAGGAGCTGGCCCATCGGCTCAAACCAGCCTGCGGGCAGATTCAGGCCGATGAAGTAGGCCAGCTTGCCTGCGGGCTCTTGGGCGCCCTCTTGGCACACGTACCACATGCGCGCTTCATTGCGCACCAGCGTGACAAAGGAGCCCATCTGCATCGCCAAGGCCGTGTCATTCCCGCCAAGGGCAGACCCCAGCGTGGCCAGCAGATCGGAGCCCTGCACAACAATCTTTGCGTTGTTGGCCACGCAGCGAATCATCAGGGACGCGCCCACGGGGACAGTGCTGGTCAGTGGCAGCGTAATGACGGCGTTTTCCGTGGCCACGTTGACCACGCGGCCCACGTTGGCGACTGTCAGCTTTGTGGCCGCCTCTGTGCCCACGATGCCCGCGCGCGGAAATACCAGGCCCTGATCGCCAAAAAACTCCGTGGTGGCGAAGTTCTTGCTGTAGTCGCCGCGCTCCGGGGTGATGCCCTTGAGCGCACCCTGCATCGTGTCGCCCGAGCGCTTGATGTACTGGGGATGGGGGTCGGTGGCGGCCTCATGGTTGGCGATAAGCGCCATTGCAGAGGCTGCATTCTGGTCAATCGTGACGTTGATAACGCCAGGGGGAAGCCGCGACTGCTGAAAAATGAACGTGGACAGGTAGCGCAAGGCGTTTCGCAGCACCAGGGCTTCACTGGGGTGCGAGTACACGGCCACCAGGACGCCACCCTTGCCAGGAATGCCAGAGAAGAAGCCGATTTCACAGGCTTCATAGGGCGTGCCGGTGTAGCTGTCGAATTCCACGGTCGTGCTGAAACCGTGCTGGCCAGAGGTGCGGCCTGCAGCGATGGTCACGTATTCCTTCATGTTGGACAAGGCCGTCATGGCCGCGCCCAGCGTGTCGGAGTTGTATTTGCCCGTGCCGAGAGCTACGTGCGTGATGTAGAGCTGATAGCCGTTGCGCTCGGCCTTGTTGGCTTCGTCAAGGCCAACGTCTGTCAGCATGGGGTTGATGGTTTGAGGGGTTGCCATTGGTAGGGGGTTCCTTGCAATGGCGCCAATACTCAAAGGGGCAGCCGGTCAAGCTGCCCCCTTCTTTCCCAAAACGCCTCAGAAGAAGCTCATGAGTTCGTCGGCATCTTCCAGGATGGCTGCAACGGCGCGCTGCCGGGTCGTTGCGTAGGCAGCCAGGATGATTGCCACTTGCCCGTTTGAAATGTCCGGCGCTGTGCGGTACTTGATGCCGCTGTCGTCCATGCCGTCGCGCTCGATCTTGTTTGCCGGGTCAAAACGCACGGCCTTGGTGTCCAGGCGGATAAGGCCTTGCGTCTGCAGCATGAAAAAGGCCGTGATGGCCGCGCCAATGTCGCGCTCTTCAAAGAACGTGTCACAGACGGGCTGGCCGGGGATATTGGTGACGTGCAGAAACTTGGGCCGCGCCACCGTCTCCAGGGCGCGCGACTCCCGGATAAGCAGCATGTCGCTGCCGGGGTCATAGGCGCCCATCATTGAGACGGGTTCGCCCTTGAAACCGGCCACATTGATGCGCATGGGCACTGGTTGATGCTTCATGGACGCCCCCAGCCGGTTTCGATCGTGTAGGACGGGTCTATGAGCTTGGCGTCGGGGCGCTCCAGGCGGCGCACCTCGATACCGCCGACAGCAGGGAAGCCGCTCGGGTCATAGGTCGGGTCAAGGGGGTTGCCCTGCTGCACGCCGTTGCCCTTGCCGTCCGAGTCTTCGGGCTTGGTGGGAACGGTCAGAAACGGCAGCCACGCGCGCACGGTCATATCGACAACCAGGGCGGTCGCGTTCTTCACTTCGCCTTCCAGGGCGGTGCTGGCCGCTATAAGGTCGGGATTCTCCAGCTGGGCGCCCCAGCGCTGGGGGACGCCTGCAAGGGTGAAGTCCAGGTGCAGATTGCGGTTGGCCAGGGAAGACGTGTAGAGGTGCAGCTGCATGGCGATGGTGCGCGCCGTGGGCTCTTCGGGGGCCACCATGGCCAGCTGCGCCCGAAAGTCCATGCTCGCGCAACGCATCTTGAAAATGCGCTGTTTCGGGTCTTCGGGCATCTGCACAAACTGGGCGTCAGCAATGCCGCGCCCATACTCGGGCCCGGACGGCTGCATGTCCTTGCCCACGGCCACGATGATGATGGGCAGCTGGCTTTTCGTCTGGGCATTGCCGCTGTTGTCGTTCTTGCGGTAGGTGGCCAGCATGGCATCAACGCTGTCGATCATCCGGCCAGGGGCCAGCATGACAGCCTTGGAGAAGGGGCGCGCGGCGTATTCCGCCGTGGCCTTGGTGTCTGCAAGCAGCTGCTCATGGAAGCCCTTGAGATACCGCCCGAGGGCGGCTTTCACAATGTCGGAGTAGTTATCCATGGCTTACAGGCCCCATTGGCTCAGCAGAGGGTTAGGGTTGTGCTTGATCTTGGCGTGCTCGGGCTTGACCTCACCGGCGAAGCCTTCCAGCCGCGCCGTAGAGAAGCGCTCCAGGTCGGCTGCACTCTGGCCATTCATGGGGATGGCATCGAGCAGGGAAGCAGCCCGCACAGGAGCAGCCGCGCGCAGAGCTGCTTGCGTGGTCAACTGGTCGATTTCGCCCAAGGCGGCCTCATACGACTGCATCAGCTGGGAATACTGGCCCTGCAGAGAGTCAAACATGCGCGAGAGCATGGCCGCCGCGCCGTTGCCTTGGGATGAAACCGCGTCCAGCAGGGCCAGCATGCCGCCACCGCTGGCCAGGGCCTCTGCCATGTTCACGCCGTCCAGCATGGACGTGTAGCCGCGATTGGTGTGGTAGTTGGGCTCATAGACGTAATCGAAGCCGTACACGTCCAGGGGCTCATGCGGGAACGTGTTGGGAATGGCGTCGATGGCCGAGCTGAAACCGCCCGCCTTGCTCTCGTAGAGCTTCCAGGCCACGCCGCCATCGTCGGTTTCCAGAAACTCTTCCTGGTGGGTGATGTTGCCCTCGTCGTCGGCGTCCAGATAGATCGTGCGAATGGCTGGCTGCAAGGTGATGGCCTTGCCCTGGTGAATGCCGCCCTCCACCATGGCCATGCCGAAGACAAGGCGCGGCCAGTGGCCCAGGTAGCCCATCATGTCGCCCGAATGCACACGCTCTTGCACGTCGCCGCCGCGAATCATCTTGCCCAGCGCGGGCAGATTAAAGAGGCGGTCAACGCCGCGCGTCTGGCGGCCTCGCTCATGCACGTTGTAGGTGATCTTTTCAGTTTTCCTGGTCATTTGATGTTGCCTTCATAAACTTGGGTCACAAAGCCGCGCTCGACCACGCAGCCAACGGCGCGCTCTGTGTAAATGTCATCAGCCTTGATGGTCAGACTCAGCACCATCCGGGCCGGTACCGCTGCGCGCAGGCCGCTTTGCACAGAGGCAAGGTCGGCGCCCTTGGTCACGCGCGATGGCAGGGACACATCAACCCGGCTTGTCAGGTAGTGATTGCCGCCGTCCGTCTCGCTCAAGGCTGTCGGGTAGGGTTTGCCCTTTTCGTGCCATAGCTGGGTACACGTCCAGACGTTCGGCCACAGCATCTGCAGGTAGGTCTTGAGCAAGTGCAGGCCGCGCTTCGGGTTGTGAGAGCGCCAGGAGCGCAGCAGGTAGTTACCGGCGCCATTGGAGACGCCCGCGCCCTGGTAAATCTGCAGCCCGTCAGCAGCAAGCGACTGGTCAACCAGCTCACGATTGCCCAGGTGGGGATTGCCGAGGGAGTTGGCCTGCCGCTCGCTCTGGCGCAGATGCTTTTCAAAGGTGTGCATGAAGACGCCGCGCAGCTCGTCCTCTACGCGCGTTGCCGCGAAGCTGGCCGCCATGGGCTGCAGGGCGGGCTCTTCGGCCTCCACGATCGTGACGGGCTCGATTGGGGCGCCCGTCATCTGGCTTTGAGCCTCAAGCGGTGCCTCAATGGCGTAGGTCATGGCCACGGCCCCGGCCTTGCCGTCAACCACCGACTGCAGCGCGGCGGTAGCGTCTGCCGTGGTGATGGTCAGGCCCGCAAAGTCGAACTCCGCGCCCAGCTGGGCAGAGAAGGAGCCGTAAGCTGTAGCGAAGCCTTGCGCCTTCAAGCCGTCAGAACTGCTCAGGAGCAAGGCAAAGCTGCCGTTGCTCACCACGATAGTGCGGCAGGCCAGCTGCGCGGCCAGGGCCACTTCGGTAAGGGCCACGCCATAGAAGCCCGTGGGGGCCTTGTGCGTGGCCGAGAGCGTTGTAGCGAACTGGGCCGCAGTGATTGTCTGGCCGCCAAATCGTGAGGCGCCGTTGTCCATGCGAACATCGGCCTCCACCACGGCCCGCCAGCCTAGAAGGATGTGGCCAGAGAAAGCGGCGTCAGAGAAGGCAAGTCCAAACATTTACCGCCCTTCAATACTTGATGCAGACCATGCAGCCTTGGCGGGTGCTGGAAAACGTGGGTAGGTTGAAGGTCGTTGCGCCGTCGCCCGCGCCGTACTTGGTGCCAATTTCCACATACAGGCGCACGTCGCTGACGCGGTTGCGCTTGGAGCCGTCGCACTTGTAATAGCCCTTGGGCACAGAGTTGGAAGCCGTCTCAATGATGGTTCCAGGCCGCGTTTCAATGTCCAGGGCCTCGCGCCAGTCCGCCTGCACGGCAGGGTTGTTGGGGGCCACGCAAGCGAGCTGCACCAGCTTTCGGCCATCCGCAAAGGGAACGGCGCCGTTGTTGGCCACGCTTGAGCCCAAAACCATATCCCGGCCCAGCGTAGAGAAGCCATTGAGGCGGCGGTAGGTGCCGCGCCCCAGCTCCCAGGCGCCGGTCGGGCGGCCTGTCTGGTCAACCTCGCGCACCATGTAATGCACGGTATCGCCGTGCGCGCAGACCGCCGAGAAGGGCCGATATCCCGGCAGCGCGCCGTTGAGCTGCAAGGCAGCCCCGATAGGGGCCGACTCTTGGCTGCTCTCCAAAATCAGATCAGCAAAGACGTGCGCCATGGTGCTTAGCCCGCAGAGGTCACAAAGGTGATGGACGCGCCCTGCTTGATGGCGGGTACCACGCCCAGGCGGCATTGGATGGTGGGGCTCAGCTTGCCGCGCATCAGCAGGCGGCCAGCACCGGCGCCTGCGGTACCGATGCCTACATACATGGCCAGGGACTCGATACCGCCCGTCATTTCAGGGAACTCCACGCGGCCCACGGGGCTGACCTTGTTGGCGGCAATCACCCAGTCGTCGTCGTCGCGCTGCAGGTACACGCGCGAGTAGCCTGTGTAGTTCACTTCGCTGGTTTCTTGGGTGCCGTTCGCGCCGGGGTCGGACACATGCAGGCTCAGCCAATATTGCGTGGCCGGGGAAATACCGGCGTTGCTGGCAATGTTTGAAATGGGCAGGCCGTGAAACAAGAGTTTCAGCAGGTCATTGGCGAAGGTGTTGGTAAACATGCGGTTTCTCCGTTGGGTAAGGGGTTGGGGGTCAGTGGTTCCAGAGGTTTGAGCCGTACTCGCTTGAGCTGACGTTGACGGTCAGCGAGTCG
The DNA here is from genome assembly GCF_053615495.1 of Comamonas sp. HJ-2. Lineage (NCBI taxonomy): Bacteria > Pseudomonadati > Pseudomonadota > Betaproteobacteria > Burkholderiales > Comamonadaceae > Comamonas > Comamonas sp. HJ-2. Next base: position 41,489 of record NZ_JBSIFD010000024.1, read on the forward strand.
GGGGCGATGTGCAGGAAGTGCTCGGGCTTGGGCGCGGCAGGCAGGGACACGGCCACGTCGAATTCGGCCTTTTCGTCGCGCAGGGCTGGGACGTTCTCGCGCAGCAGGCGGTTGATCTGCGCCTTGCGAATGGGGTTGCTCATGCCCTCGGAGACGTTGATGGAGCCGTCGCCGTAGAAGCCCAGGATGACGGCGCGAATCTGCGACTCAACAAGGGCTCTGTCCCAGGAAATGGCCACGGCAGCCGTCACAGTGACGGGCACGGCCTGCAGGCTGGTCGCCACAAACTTGTATTTGTAGGAGCCGTCAGCGCGATTCAGCAGCTCTGCCGCGCGCTTGTTGAACACGGATGCGCTCATGCCTTTGACAAGGCCAGAGACAAAAAGCGTGTTGATATTGCTCACGTTCGCGCCGCGCACGGCCTCTTCGACCTGCTCATTCCAGATGGACAGGAAGCGGAAGCCGCTGATGTAGCGGCGCAGCAGGAACGTGAATTCGCCCAGGTAAACCGCGTTGTGGTCGTAGACGGCGGGGTACTTGGCCATCACGCGCAGCTCTTCGATTGTGTGGGGGCTGGCCCCCTCGTCGTCAATGCCCTTGAGGGTCAGCGCCAGATTCGTTTCGGGCGCGTTGAATACGTATTCCAGGTTGAAGTTGTCGCCGGGTGCCAGGTCTGTGAGGCGGCCATTGCACTCGGTAATCTCCATCGTGAAGCCGTCGCCTTGGCTGACGCCGTAGCCGACCACGGTTGATTTGCCGAAGCGCACGTATAGCAGGCGCAGGTTATCGACCTCGACCTGATAGGCCTTTTCTCCGGGCTTCACGTTGAACCAGTCGGGGGCATAGCGAAAAACTTCCGCGCCCTTGGATACGGTCAGCGTGTTGAGGTACAGGCCGTCCGAGGCCTGCGGCACTTCCATGCTGTAGAAGTCGGCAGCCGTATCGACCTCGTGCGTCACAGTGCGGCGGCGAATCTGCTGGCCGGTGACGGTCGAAGTCATGCCCGCAGGGATGCTCACAGCCGCGTCCAGCTCGTACAAGCGGCCCTTGGCGTCCAATATGCGGCGCTGGCTGCCCAAGGTGACGGGCTCGGTGTCGTTATTCTTGATTTCCAGCGTGACGCGGCAGGCGCGGCCCAGCGGGAGAATGCCTTTCAAAGCAGCATCGGCCAATACCGTGCCGTCGCGCGACTTGTTGAAAGGCTCATATTTCGCAACTTCTACTTGCGCCGAGAGCATGGATAGCATCACGGATTGCGCGCTCAGCTGCATGAGGATGCGCGGGTCGCCTGCTTTGACCAGCTGGGCAACCGTGGGAAAGTTGCTCAGGTCGTCTTTTGCGGCGGTAAACAGTTCGGATGAAGTAAGGGCGGCCATGACCAGACTTTGGCCAGGGCCGCCCTTGGGGTTGGGGGCGTTTTTCCGTTTTAGATGTTTTGGACGTGGGCGCCGCGCCAGTCCACGTAATCCAGCAGCTTCTGGCGCAGTTTCAGAGCCATGTCGCCGCGCTGGCCGCTATCGGTGGCCACCAAGTCCGTGATACGGGCCGAAAAGGTGAATTTCCCCCACTTGGGCAGGCTGCGGAAGATCAGCGAGCCCGCCGTATGGTTGAAAAGCACATTGATGACGATGCCTACAACCCACACCGGCGCATAGAACACCCAGGCCCACCAGGACACATTGCCCAGGACGCGGCGGCGGTCAATGAACATCATGGCCGCGAAGTGCGCCCAGAGAATCACCGCGCCATAGATCAAGAGGCCTATAGCGCCCGTGGCGGCCTGCATCACGTCAGCAACGGTAGGGTTGGCCAAGTCGATCTTGGGCGGCTCGGTCAGCACCGATGGCGTGCCGAGCATCAGGGCCAAGCCCATCATCAGACCGGCTGCATAGGTCGCGCGGCCCGCTTGGGACACGTCAGCCATGCGCATGAGGGCCAGGACGACGACAAACACGGGATAAGCCACGGTTGCCGCGTTGAGGATGTGCGCGGCGGTCTGCGAGCCCACCAGCAGGGCGAGTCCATCACCCAGGCCCAGCAGCGTGAGGCCGATCAAAAAGACGCCCAAGGCCCCCAGGCCCAGCGCGAAGACGGAGAAGCCGAGGCGGCCAATCAGGGAGTTTTTCAAGTCCATTTTTCACCAACAAAAAAGCGGCCCGCGCCCACCATGGGCCCGGTACCGCTTAAAAGTTTGTGGACGCGATTGATGGCCGCAGGGGCCATCTTTCCCAACTGCCTATCGCCCGCTGTGATTGAGGTACAGCGCTTGTCGGCCCTTGGCCCCCTGCGCCGGGTTGTCTGTCCAGTAGGCGTTGAAACTGAGTTCTTCGGCTGCTGTTCGGTAGTAGTAGGTGCTTGGCCCACCGTTAGACAGCTGATACCACGTATTGGCTTGCAAGGGGGTGGTATCGCCAGACAGGTACATCCAGCCAATGTCAAACATGACCCAGATATTCGCCGGTCGCTCGCCCTCAAAGTATTTGAATGGAATGTCAAACCACGTCGCGGCGCCGTTTAGCTGCATGGTGAGCATGAAAGACATACTCGGGCCGCTAAAGAAGGCTTGAATGGGAATTGCCGAGTTGACCCAGCTGAATGACGACTTCCCGTAGAGGTCAGCAAACGATATGGAGCCAGAGGGGCGCTTGGCCAGATTGCGCACGCGGCTGTCCCCCAGGCTCAAGCCCGAAGCGCTGATGCCCAGCTCGGCGGCCACTTGGGCCATGGTGATAGGGCCACTGCTTTGCAGCATCAGGCGCTCCCTTCTGGCCACTTCACGGCGGCCACTTGGGCCAGGGACGCGGCCTGCTCGATCTGCTCGCGCATGTCGCGCCCCATCAGGTGCAGGTTGTTGGCATGCGTGGCCAGGGCTACCGGGAGCCCCAGAATGCCGTTGCGGTCAAGGGCAATCGTGCTGTTGTCAGCCGTCACCCAAGTGATTTCCATGGGCTGGTTCTGGATGACAGCCACCACGGCGGCCATGGCGGTCATGAGGATGCGCATCACGCTCAGGCTGTCGCTGTCGAAGGTCTTGCCCATGTAGGGGAAGCCGGAAACCTCCAGGCTATCGCGCTTGGCGATCATGTCGCGCAGCTTGGCGCGCTGGGCCTCTTCCAGCACAGTTTGGGTGGGCGGGTCGATCAGGCCGCGCTCATACAAACGCTGCTCGATCGCCGCGCGCATTTCTACGTTGAATTCGGTGAAGCGCTGATTGAGGCTGACGTGAGTGGTACCCATCACCGCGCAAACCTCGTTGCCGTCGATCTTGGACAGCTCCACTTGAACCCAGGTATGAGGCTCGGGCGCTTCGTCAGGGCTGTTGGAAAAATTAACTACTCGGTAGGTGTATTTCATGGGTTGCACCCCCCATCGCTGGGGGGCTTGGTCAGTGGTTATTGAAACTTCTTCGACTGGGCCTGCTTCAACTGGGCCACTTCGCGGCGCAGGGCCAGCAGCTGCTTTTCCAGTTCCTTGATGGCCTCGACATACAGACCAGAGAGCGCGCCGTAGTTGACGGCCAGCAACCGGCCATCAGGCAGCAACTCTTTCATGTGCTCTGGGGCTGGCAGCTCAGACACTGCCTCGGGGCAGGCAAGGCGCACTTGCTGGGCGCGCAGGCCCGCTTGGCGGCCCATCTGAATATCCAGGCGGTCGAACGTCATGCCCTCCAGCATTCGCACGCGGGTAAGGGGGTTGTCGATGCGCTTGAAATTGGCCTTGATACGGCTGTCCGAATAGGCGCCGTTGTTGCCGGTGGCCCAGAACTCGCCGCCCACGGTCACGCCGCCCGAGGTGGCCGTAATCAGCTGCGTTGCCGCGTTGGTGTTGGCGTTGATGTTGGCAGCCGTAGCAAAGGACAGAACCCACGATTCCCCGATCTGGCCAACTGCAAAGCCGTTGCCGCCAGCTGTGCGCTGGGCCATCCAGGCGTGGAAAGAGCCAGAGGTAGAGGCCCCGGTGAAGCCGATGCTGCAGCTGGTGCCACCAGTACCCGCAATCCACGAATTGCCGAAGGTCGGCAAATTGATGCGGCCTGTGAAGTTGCCGCCGTCCGTGGGCATGTAGTCGTGGCTATGGGTCGCCGGGGCCGCGCCGATTTCCCCGAGACTCCAAGAGACGTTGGCCGAGCCGTTGAACGTCTTGCCGGTACCGCCAATGGTCAGCGTGCGCGCTGTGGCCAGGGTCGTAGCCGTGCCCGCGTTGCCCGTGGTGCTTTGGTTGCCCGCCGTATTGACGCCAGGGAGGTTGATATTGGCAGTGCCGTCAAAGCTGACGCCGCCAATGGTGCGTGCAGTCGCGAGCTTTGCCACGCTTGGCTGAAGGTTGCCCTCGTGAAACAGGGCGTAGGAATTTGCGCCCATAGACCAGCCGCCGACCGACCACTTGTTATTCGTGTCAATGCCGAAGTAGCCCGCATACGAACCTGGGCGGTGAAAGGTCATGAATGCGGCATCACTTGCACCTCCGACTCCAATCACCTCCAAGTTGCTCACGCTGCCTGTAGCAGCGCCAATGGCGCCAGCAGATGCAGCAATGCCAAGTCTGCCGGTCATACGGACGCTTCCGTTGATAGGCAGGTAATCGCTATGCGTGTGGCCAGCATCAGCCGCGCCGATTTCCCCCAGCGTCCAGCTCAGAGCCGCCGTGCCGTCGAAGTTCTTGGCTGCTGCCGCGCCGATGGTCAGGGCGCGAGCTGTTGCCAGCTTGGTAGCCGTGCCCGCGTTGCCGGTGACGGACGTAGGCGCGTCAATGGTCGTGTAAATGCGAGCCCAGGCGCTCCAGGCGCTGCTATAGAAGGCGCGCTGATAGGTCTTGCGCGAGCCGGTGGCCAGATACTCGGTCAGCTCCTGAATGACGCCAGCGGCACGGTACACGCGCAAGCTGAAAGCGTTGGTCGTTGGGGAGTTGAGCAACGTAGCGGCAGAAGCGTTGGCCGACACGTAATAGACGCCCTCGGCCTGCACATTATTCAGGTCGGTCGCGTCGGCAATGACCTGAGCCTCCCACTGAATATCAATGTTGGCCGAGCCGTCGAAGTTCACGCCATTGATAAGGCGGGCCACTGCCAGGGCGGTAGCGGTCTGGGCGTTGCCGGTGGTGCTCACCGAAGCCGTGCCGCTCAGCTTGCTCGCGTCCAGGCTGGTGACGTTGAGCGCCACATTGCCCGAGCCGTTGAAGTTGACAGCAGCTGCCGTGGCCGCGCCAGTGAGCGAAAAGCTGCGAGCCGTGGCCAGGGCCGTAGCTGTCGAGGCATTTCCCACCAGGGCGCCGCGAAAGTTGGTCGCCCAAACGTCGCCGCTTACACCCAGGCCACCGGCAATGGTCTGGGCGCCCGTGGTCTTGCTGGTGGCTGGGGTCGTGTCCGTGATGTTCACGGAGCCGGTGATGTTGCCGCCTGCCTTGTCGAACTTGAGCGCCAGATTGTTTGTGACGGTCGCGGCAAAGTTGCCATCGCCGCCCAGCGCGGCTGCCAGCTCGGCCAGGGTATCCAGGGCCGCAGGGGTCGCGCCGCCCATCAGGCGGGAAATAGCGAGCTGGATTTCAGACTGCACAAAGGCCGCATTGGCGATTTGCGTGGTGCTGTTGCCCTCTGCAGGCGTGGGCGTCAGGGGTGTGCCGCTCAGCGAGGGGCTGGCCAAGGGCGCCTTGGTGGCGTCCACAATCGTGATGTTGGCCGAGCCGTCGAAGTTGACGCCGTTGATGGTGCGCGGCGTGGCCAGCTTGGTAGCGGTCGAGGCGTTGCCGGTCAGCGGGCCATTGAAGGAGCCCGCGTACACGGCTCCAGCCACGCCCAGGCCGCCAGACACGGTAAGCGCGCCGGTGGTGGTGCTGGTGCTCGCCGTGGTGTTGGTGACTTTGAGCGCGCCGCTGTGCGTCGTGGTGCCGGAAACCGTGTTGCTGCCGGTGTGCGTGTTGTTGCCCGAAAAGGTCTTGTTGCCGCCCACGGTCTGCGTGCCGGTCGTGTAGACGCCGTTAGTGACGGTCGCGGCATTGCCCGAGATATCAACCTGCGGATTGGAGCTGGTGTAGCTCTCGTCCCAGGCGCTCCAGACGGTACCGATCAGCACGCGGCTGTAAATGTGGCGGTTGGCCGAGCGCGACTCGATCAGCGTCTGGATGACGTTCGCGGCCACCGTTACCACGCTCAGCGAGAAAGCTACCGTTGTCGGGCTGCTTACGATCGTGGCCGCGTTGGAGTCGTTGAGCACGGCGAAAACGCCGGGGCTCTTGTAGTTGTTGAGGTCGGCATTGGACGGGATGGTGTCAACCGACCACTGCACGGAGATATCGGTAGAGCCATCAAAGGACGTGCCATTGATCTTGCGCGCGGTCTTGAGCTTGTTTGCGGTACCGGCATTGCCCACCGTGTCCAGGCTTGCCGTGCCGGTCAGCAGCGAAGCATCGACCGAGTTCACCTTAATGGTGATGTTCTTGGAGCCGTCAAAGTCGGCTGCCTCTGCCGTGATGCCGCCAGAAATGCCAATGGTGCGCGCCGTGGACAGGATATCTGCCTTGGCGGCGGTACCCAGAAAGCGGGAAGTCGTGTTGTTTTCGCTCTTCTTGGCCAGCTCTTCCGCGATCTTGCTGGAAGTCCAGGACAGCACATCGCTGGTGACGGTATTGTCAAAGACGCCATCGGTCAGCATCTTTTCGGCCACCATGGCCCAATGCTTCGCGCTGTACTTGCCCGCCTCTACGGCCACATTCCAGTCGCTGTCGGCCCATTTCTTGGCCGTGGCCTCGGAGTTGCTGGCCGCGTTGCGGCTGGCCAGGGCGCTCGATGCGTAGTTTGAGGCGTCGTTGGCCTTGGTGCTGGCCGTGTTGGCGTGCCCGCCCGCCGTGTCACGGTAGCCCATGGCGTTCGTCGCGCTGGCCGAGGCCTTGCCCGCCTCCGTGGCAGCCGTGGTGGCCGAGCCTGCGGCTGCAGTCGCGCTGGCCGCTGCTTCGCTGGCCTTGGTGGTCGCGGTCGTGCCCGAGTTCACCGCGCCCTGAGCATTGGTGTAGGCCGCAGAAGCGCTATTGGCCGCGTTTGTCTCGCTGGTCTTGGCGTTCGTCTCGCTGGTCTTGGCTTTTGTCTCGCTCGATGCCGCTGCTGTTGCGCTGGTGCCCGCTGCTGTTGCGCTGCCCGCCGCAGCCGTTGCGCTGGCAGCTGCAGCAGACGCCTTGGTGGTGGCCAAGTCGGCCTGCTGTTTGGCCGCGATCTGGCTGTTACCGGCCTCGGTCGCGCTCGTGGCCGACGACTGCACAGCGGCTGCAGCGGCCTTGGCCGAGTTGCTGGCCGCCGTCGCGCTGATTGCCGCCGCCTCTTCGGATGCCCCTGCAGCGTCGGCAGCCTCAATGGCTTGGGTCGCTTTGCCCACCGCCGTGCCCGCAGAGGTTGCCGCCTGCGTGGCCGAGGTATTGGCGCTGGTGGCGCTTGAGCCCGCGCTTGTCGCGCTGTTGGCCGCATTGGTTGCCGACTGGGCCGCCGCCGTTTTAGACGCGGCTGCATTGGTTTCAGAGGTCTTGGCGTTGGTTTCCGAGGTCTTGGCCGCCGTCTTTGCACTCTCTGCAGCAGTTTTGGCCGCCTCGGCTGCCGCTTGCGCCGCGCGCGCGTTGGCCAGGATGCCGTCTGCCAGGGTGTTGACCCGGTTATTCAGGTCGGCCAGCACCACATCGGCGCGACTGTTCACCGAAGTGGTCAGGTTGGCCAGCAGCGTATCGCCCTGCTTATTCAGGTTGGTGGTGATGGTGGCAATGATCTGGTTGGCAACCTCTTGGTTGCGGTCTTCCAGGTCACGAATCACCTTCGCCAGCGTCTTGACGCGCCCGCCGTCTGTTTGGACGGTCGCGTCAGGAGAGCCATGCACAATCAAATGCGCAATGGCCATATCGTCCGAAAACGTCTTGATCTTCGCGTTAATGGATGCAGAAGTCGCCATGGGTTCTTTCTCGGTTACAGATAACCCGGCGTTGGCAGCGTTACGTGCAGCAGGTAGTGCAAGCCGTTGGCGATATCGACATTCACAAGGTCGATAAGCTCGGGCTCGGGCGAAAGTGCAAGACCATCCTCAGAGCCTTCCGGCGCGTAGGAGTCTCCCCCGTTGTCCACTTCCACCAGCTCGCCTGAAATGTCGAACGCGATCACCTTGGTTTGGTGGTCGGCGTCGTATGCGTACACGTTGATTGCGTCTGACGATGCGCCCAAGAGGATTGGCACGTCTTGGCGGCACTTGGCCACCAGACCGTCAGCCAGACCCGCCGCCATGGGGGTTTGCAGCAGGCTCTTGGTATCTGACCCATAGCTAGAGCCAAGGTAGCCGTTAACGGGCGTACCTAGCCAGTGCTCAGTCATATTCGCTACATCGCGCGCAGTAATCCGGGTTGTCATGCGCGGGATAGTCCGAGCCCGCGTGGCCCCCTCTGGGGCCGTCTTTCCCGAATCGTTGAATTGCGGCAGTAGCTGGCGTCCCAGCGACATTACCGCCTATAGAAACCTCGTTCGCGGCCCTTCTGGTGCCCAAAGCGCGGCAGCTCCACCGGCTTTCAGTCCAGCCCCAAGGCGAAAGCACGCGCACGCACGCATGCGAGGCTGCCAGAATGTGCGATCGTCCCCTCCGTTCGCAAATCTGCCCATCTTTTCTCAAGAGTCCGGGGGTGAGAGTCCAGGGGCCCACTGCCTCTCAGCCTCTTGGCCCTCCCCGGCCTGCACGCCCTCTGCTGCTTCCAGCCATAAAAAAAGGGAGAGCATCAGCCCTCCCCTGTGTGGTGGTGGTCGCCTCTACTGCAGCAAGGCCCATTGCCCTATGGCCGCCTTCACGTCTTGGGGCTGGCCAGGGAACCTATCAAGCAGCTGGGCCCTCAGTTTGTCCAGCGTCTGCACTGGTTGGGTGTCTGCCAGATTGAGCGCCGCGTCCACGATTTCTTCCACTGTTGCCATTACTCCCCCCTGTGTCTCGCCCTCTACTGTCCCCTGTGTCATTGGATGCCTCCGTTGGAGTCAAGCGAGGCCGTCGCGGCGTTTCGTACCTGTGACTTTTGACCGCCAGGGGTTGGCCAGCCTTGCGGCGCGGCGCAGGCCTCCAGCTCATAGCGCCAAACCAGCTGCTCTTCGTCCCACTGGCCGCCAGTCATCAGCCATAGGCGCTTGAAGGCTTGCACCGGGTCAGCGTCCCAGTCTGCCCAGGCCCAGCCCAGGTTATCGGAGCCGGGCAGGCCGTCCAGGTCAGGCAGGCCGTGCTTGTAGGTTCGCCCGCCGTCCTTGGAGAGCATGGCCATGCCTTCCTTGGCAACCTCTTCGGGGGTGATGGCCGTCAGGTACTCAATGCGCACGCTCTTGACCATGAAGAAGAGGCGGCAGGCCTCCTTCGGCATATGGAGATTGGGTTTCCATTTCTCTCCCAGGCGGTTGCGGCCCTCCCAGTCGGCAGCGCGGTAGGTGAATGGGCCGTCCTTGTCGGTCGCGGCGCTCATTGCATGGGTATGGTGGGCCCATGTCTCGCGCACCCAGACAATGCCGCCGTCTGTGCCGTAGGGCGCGGGCGCGGCGAAAGACTCGTGCGATTCATCCAGGCGGTCGCGGCGCTTGTCCCACACGACAAAGGTATGGTCAGCCATCACACCTTGGCCAAGCTGCTCGATGGGGAAGCCACCGCCCAGCAGGCGATAGATGGTGTCCAAGGCCTTGCCCTGCACGGGGCGGCGCGTCACGGTCTTGTCTCCAGCGTCCAGGGCGAACACCATGGACGGATTGAAAAGAATGGGCTTTGCTTTTCTGGTCATTTCGGCGTCTCTCTCACTGTTTATCAGCGTCTAGCGCTATCAAGTTTTCATGGGTTATCAGCTGCTCGATGCAGATTCCCAGCAGCGGCGCCACCACGGCAGCCACCGCCAGGAACCCCCACAGATGGGGGTCCATGCTCACGCGCCCTTGATGTGGGCCAGGATGGCTGCGCGGGCGATATCGGCCACTCGATCACCATCCTCTGCAATGCCCCAGAAGTCTTCGCGGCCCATGGTGCCCACGTCCCAGGCGCTCCACACCCGCATGCAGTCGTAGGCGCCACTGCCCAAGGCCTCGGCCACGGCGTCAATGACCGGCTCGGGCAGTTCATCCCCAGGCGGCGCGATGATCTGGGCGCGCAGGATGCCCGCAGGCACGGGCATGCGCTCAAGGAACTCGCACCAGTCCTCGGCACTCCAGCCCTCCAGGTGCTGCAGGACGCGGCATTCAAAGTCCGCCTCATACCGTTCGGCGTTTTCTGCCTGCACCTTGGCGGCCTCCTTCGCGGCGTCGTCGTACAGCGCGTCGATTTCGTCGGTGATGCAGTCCAGGTGCGGCCTCACGACACGGCGCTCATGGTCGGCCTGCTCGGCGTAGCCACCGGCGCCGATGCTGTCTATCTGCTGCTGCACCGCTGCATGCAGGGCATCACGGCCTACCACGGGCTGCAGCACCACGCCGCCGCAGGTAATGGCGTTCGCCAGCGCATAGGCGTCTGCGGCCTTGTCACCGGCCACGAAAACCACGATGCGGCTTTGGCTCTCGTCATTACCACGGGTCAGGGTGAAACGGGATTCGCAGCCGTCAAGGTAGGTTGCGCTGATGCCGTCATTCATGCGCCAGGGCGTCTTGTCCTCCATCGCGGCCTTCACGGACTCCAGCTCAGCTTCGGCACGCATGGCGCGCAGCAGCGTTTCACTCAGCACATCGGCAGTGTCGCCAGGACATTCCCGAGATACGCCGATCTGCACGCCAGGAAAGACATTGACCATTCCGCTGTTTTGGCCTTGAAGATGGGCGATATGCGCCCGGACTTGCTCATTGCTGTAACTCATCGCCTCACCTCACACACACTCAAAATCAATACTCGGTCGGGGCTGACGCGGGTGGCATTGGCAACCCACTTTCCCAGGCCCATGAAACCGTCATAGCTCAGCCAGGGCGTGGCCCCAACAAGGTGACGGCTCAGCTGGTAATCGCCCTCGTCGTCCAGCAGCAAGGCAATCACGGCGTATTCACGCTTGACGCCCAGCGCGCGGGCCAGAGCCTTAATCAGCCGCTTCATGGGTCTGGCCCTCCTGCTGATTGGCCTTGGCCATGAAGTGATCGTGCAAATCCTTGCGGAAATGGAATACCCGGCGCACGCGGTTATGGCCACTGCCGTGCTCTGTGAGATAGCCATGGGTCGCGGCGCGGCGAAGCGTGGTCATGGCCGAGGTGTAGGGCATGCCCTTGAACATGGTGGCCGTCAGCTCCAAGCGGTTCTTGCTGGCCTGAATGGCGGCCTGCTGCTTGATGGCCAGGGGCAGCATCAGCAAGCCCCAGCCGGTACGGTCGCCCTTGGGCGGCAGGGGAATGAGGCTCATATCGTCCCGGCCTCAATCTTCTGTTTCAGGATGCGCACCTTCGCGCGCATGTCCTTGCGGCGCTGGTGAGAGTTGCCGGACGCATGAGTCCAGGTGTGGTACTCAATGAAGCCCTTGGGGTCACAGGCGGGGCAGGGAATGTCCCCGCCGCTGTGCAGCAAGGAACTTCCAGGCGTTGCGCAGCTGTCCAAGTCCCACAGCTCGCCGTCAATGCAGATGGCGTCGGGGTAGGTGGCGCCGAAGTGGCTGCCGGTGTATCCACAGCTCATGGCTTTCCCCCCTTGCGCTGCACGTCAGCCAGCTTCACGCGCGGCTTTTGCTTCACGTTGGTGCGGGCGGCCTGCAGGGTTTCGTGATAGTGGAAGTTGTCGCAGAACTCATGATTCCAGACCGATCGCTTGCGGATACCCAGGCCGCGCACCACTTCAAACACGTCCATTTGGTACTCACGCATTGGCTGGCTCCTGCTCTGCAGCTGCGATATCGCGGTCGAGCGCTTCCTTGTCGGCGGGCTCAAAGTACGTGCAATTCAGGTAGCCCGCGTGCGCGGCGCGCATCAGCAGCGCATAAGGCACGTCTGTTTCGTTGCAGTCGTCAAATTCCGCGATGGCGCGCTTTACTTCCAGCAGCTCGGCATGCGTCAGCGCGTCCCGCCCAGCCAGATAGCCATTTGCCGCATTGGCCACTGCATCACGAATGCGCGTCAGCTTCTTCATGAGCGCATCGGGGCGGCCAATGGCGGTATCAACTGCATTGGCTTCGCGCCACACGTCCTCCAGGTCTTCATAAAGCTGCGACACGCTGTACGCCTGATCTGCGCGCACATAGCCTACTGGCGGCATATGCAGCATGGCCATGGCGGCCACAGCGTCCAGGTCAGAGCGATAAGCCACCATGAGACTGAAAACCGGCTGCTCTCCGCTGTCGTCTTGCATAACGGTCGCCAAGAGGGCGCGGGGCGGCTGATGCGGCATGGCCGAGTTTGTCAGGCACTGCACCGCACGCAGGCCGGACAAGGCGCGCTCAAACTGGTTGCCATGGGCGCCCAGGCTCACATGCGCCATGACTGTGCTCATGGCTTGGGCTGCCGCGTCGATGCGGTCGCTGACGGGGCTGGGGATAGGAATGCCCAGGCGGGCAGATTGATTACTCATGGCTTGCTGCCTCCTGTGCTGCTTCGCGGGCCATGGCTGCCTTTTCGGCGGCAATCTTGGCGTCGATGGATTTGGTGAGGTGCTCGGCCACGCTGCCGCGCATGAGGTTTTCAGGCATTTCCACGTTCTTGCCGGTAATCGCGTAGATGGGATTGCCCAGCACCGTGAGGCCGCAGACAACCTGCTCAACCATGCGCCAGCGCTCGGCATCGCGCACTTGCTTGACGCGCTCGCCCAGCTCGGCAGGCTTGCTCTCCAGCAAGGGCAGGCCCTTGGCTGTGCGGTAGCAGTTTTCAGAGCAATAGGCTTTGTCTGACGACTGGATGTTGCCGGGGCGGCCACAGGGGCAAGCGGGGGCGGGGTTGGAGCGGTTGGCGTCAAACCATGCCTGCGCCTCTTTACCCCAGGGCTCGTCTTCATCAGGGATGTGGCCAGGGCCGCAGAGGGTGTTGTGAATCCAGCCCATAGCCTCTTCTGCGCCCGCGCCATGCTGCCACTCAATCCAGGCGGCCTGCATTGCCGTCACCGTGTCATGGTGGTACGTGCCCATTTCGTCCAGCAGCTTTTTCAGGCCAAAAGAGACAGTGCCCTCAAATGGCTTGCTGGCCAGCGCAGCGCGCACCAGCTCCAGGCCCAGCGTTTCAGAGCTTTTGAACTGGCCAAAGGGTTTGGGGTGGCCATCGCGGCCCGTGGCCACTTCCAGGGCGGCTTCGGCCTCCAGCAGCGCGGCGCGGCTCTGTTCCTCAAGTTGGGAATAGCAGCGCTCGCAGGCCTTGCAACCCGAGCCCAGGCGGATATCGCCCTTGCACATGACTTTGTTCATTTGGTGTCCTTCTTCGCTGCTTCCAGGTAGCGCAGCTTCCATCGGGGGTGAAACGGGTGTGAATGCTTGTGGCCGTCCAGGCGTATGCGCAAACGCGCGCCATCGCTGCCGGTGATAACGCCCTGCTCGGGCTGGCCGCAGCCGGTGTACTCAACGCGCCCGCCTCTCATGGCAGGCACGCCGTACATGCGCCGTACTTGGGCCATGCTCATGAGCCGACCTCGCCCATGCTGTCGAGGGGGCCCGTGCAACCTTCCTCGGGCGCATCGACTTCATAGAGGTAGAGGCCGGTTCGGCCATCCTCTGCAATGTCTCCAGGCAGGCGCACAAGGCCGATTTCTGGCCAGCTTTCAGGCTCGCCCATGTCCTTGAGCACAGCAAACAGGCCGCGCAGCTCGCCAGGGGTCAGGATGGTTTCGGGCTCGATGCGCTTATTCATCGTCGGCCTCGCTCTTGTGCAGAGTGGGGCAGCAGGGGTGGTGCTGGGCATCAGTGCAGAGAGGCATACCGCAGCGGGCCATGCCCATTTGCTGCGCGCTCTTGGCCACGCTGACGGCCATCACATCAGTGCCGTAGCGGCCCGCCTGCTCGCTGCCATCAGCCCAGCGCACAAAATGGCGGCTGTACTTGGGCGCAAAGACCACATAGGCGCCCTGCTCGGCCAGCCATTCAGCATCGGGCACGGCCTTTTCCGTCTCGGCGGCGTTGAGAGCATTGGCCACTGCAAAAATCACCGAATCCGGCAGCTTGTTCGCCACGCGGTAATCCCCCAGCTTTGCGATGCTCCTGCGAGCGCTGCGCAGCTCCATTGCATATTGGGCGTCTGCAGTGAAGGGCTGAATGCTGCGAGAGCTGTAGTAATAGCCGCTACTGGCGCCCACCGCAGCGCCGGTATCGCGGCGATAGCGCGTATTGCTGCCCTGCAGAACAATTTGCGTCTTGGTCAAGCGCTCCACAACGGAAACCGAGCCGACCTCTCCGTCCCAGGAACTGCTGTTCATTGGGACGAATACCCTGTCGCCTACTTTGAGCGCTTCCAGCCAGTCTGCGCGCGTCTTCTTTTCGCGCTCTTCGCGCTTCCAATGGTCACTCATGCTGCTTCTCCGTGTCTGTGTTTGAAGGGGGCTCTAGGCCGGTGTTGTCGCAGTGCTCGCAGTAGTCGGCAGGCTCTATATCGTTGATTCGCCTGCTATAACATTCAGAGCATTCGTGCTCTGTGTAGCATTCGTAGAGCGTCGTCAGCTGGCCCAGAAGGAAGTCGATAAGCCGCAGCTGCGCGCTCATGCGCTCGTTACGCTGCGGTTGGTGCTGGTGTCTTCGGCTGCCAGCGGCATCAAGACGGCCCGGTATTCCTCGGGGGTCTTGCAGTGGGCGATCAGCTTGGCCAAGCGGGCTGGGTTGAATGAGGCCTCACGAATCCAGAAGCGAAAGCAGGCGCCGTCTTCTGAGTCGTCCTTGGCAAAGCCGCTCTTGTAGGCATCCTGCGCGGCCAGTACCACGGCATGAGAGCTGACGCCGGTACCGAACACCGTGGCACCCACGCGGGCGTTCTTCTCCAGCTTGGGATACTGCGCACGCTCCAGCTCGGCGGCGGTCTTGGGCCTTGTCCACTGAAAGAAGCGCTCAGGCCACTTGCGGTAGGGCTGGGGAACGGGCAGCACGGGGCTACAGGTATAGCGCTTCATTTCGCGCCACACGCCAATCGAATTGGGCACGACAAGGCCAGGACTAGAGAAAATCCGCTCGCCGGTCTTGAAGTAGGGTTGCTCGATGCCGAAGGAATCGGCAACCTCCAGGGGAATCGCCACCGTTGTCACGCCGTCATTGAGGCCGTTGGCCATCATGTCGGACGTGGAGTAACGGCCTGCTTGACCCAGCACACGGGTGTAGCCGCGCTGCTCAGGCATCCACCAGACGATAAATTCCTCGTCCTTGCTGGTGTGGCTCAGACTTGCCACATAAAAAACTTCTTCTTTCGCTTGATCGGTCATGGTCTTTAGCTCTTGTATTGATAGCGGTTAATTGAAAGAAATTCGCCCGTCCATGAGGGCGTTTTTCACGGCGTTGAACTCTTCGCAATAGGCTTGGCTGAACACGTACACGCGCAGGGGCTCGTCAAAGCCAAACTTGTTTTTGTCAATGAAGAGCTGCGCGGCCTCGGGCGTGAAATGCGCGCTCACGAATGACCAGCTGTAGCGGTACCCCACTACCTCCACTTCGCGGCGCTCCAGCAGGTCGGCGGCGGATTCGTGATCGAGGTCGATGAAGGCCTTGCCGTGCAGGTTGCGGGCCGAGCTGTCCAGCAGGCGGCGGCGCTCTTCGTCGCAGCTCTCATAGAACTGGGCAATGGAGTCGTAGGCCTTGCCGCTGGCCACAACGCCCCAATGCTGGGCGTAGCCTTCTGTGAGGCCCCAGGTCGTTACCCGGCGCTGCACCAGAAACAAGGCATTGGCGGTGCAGTGGGCAGCAACACCAGAGCCCTCGCAGCTCTCCCAAAGGCGGTTTTTGAAGTCGGCAAAGTTTTGCTTTGTGAGGTGGCCAGTGCGGGCCAGCTCGGGGGCGGGGGTGGCAAATGTGCTCATGTGGCTTTCTCCATGCAGACAAACCAAGCGATGGGCGAGCCGAGGCAGCCGTTCACGGCTTGCACGCCCTTGATGCGAACGGGATAGGGCTTTCCGTCCGGGGTGACAGCCTCGCGGCGATCGCCACGGCGATAGCTCTTGGGCTCAATACGGCAAGCTGCAGATTCAGGGCCGCTCTTAAACGAGGGCAGCAGCTTGTATGCGCGCCCCATGTAGACAAAATCGGCGGTCTGCTCATTGGCGGCAAAGGGCATGCGCATAGACACGTAACCGCCCGCGTCCATGGCCATCGCATGCATGTTTTTCAGTTGAATCGTCATCACTCTTGCCCTCCGATGGGCTCTAGTCCGGCCTCAATGGCGCGGCATGCAAGCCCAAGCAAGCGCGTCAGGCGCACGGGCTGCTTTGTGTTTCGGGTCAAACCGCTTTCCCACTCGCAGTAGGTGCGGCGGCTCACGCCCAGCTCTTCGGCGGCCCGCGTCAGCGAGAGGCCCTGTGCCATGCGCCAGCGGCGCAGGCGGGAAGGCGTCATGCAATGGCTTGCGCCAGCTGTGCGAACGGCCACCAGGGCGGCCAATGCCGCCGTCGCCTTGCCCTGCCCCGCTGCCTCGGACGCAAGCGCATTCAGCTCTTGCATCCAGCTCGACAGCGACAGGCTGGATGTGCGCGCGATTCGCAGCTCAGGCAGCACCAGGGCGCGCATATCGCCATGGAAGACAAAGGCATGAACCTTGCGCCCATCGTTGCGCTGCAGGCGGGCCGAAATGCCCCGGCGCTGCAGCTCACGATTGACGGCGCGCACAGTGGTGGTGCTCACGCAATGGCCTCAGTCTCAGCAGATTCAGGTTTGCACTTTCCGCAGCCCTTGCATCCTTGGTGGCCAAGGTTGGCTTGGCTGGCTTGCTGACCTTGGTGGGCTTGGTCGCCTTGGCCATCCGTAGACGATTGATTTTCTTGAGAATTCATCGACTCGGCGGCGCGCTTCAAAGTGCATTTAATGCATTCGCACTGGCGATTTTTTGCCTCTTCTTGCTCTTGCTTAATGGCAGCAAAAACGTCCGGGTGATGTGTCTTGACGTACTCCCTTGCGCGGGAGCGGAAACCATCAATGGAGCGCAGCGCTTGCTCCAGCTGGTTGCTGGCACTGCGCACCAGTTCAAGAGATTGGTCAATGGTCTGGCTCAGGTCTGCATTCAGCGCTTCATCGCCGTATTCAGGCTCTGCGCCCTTGCTGGCCAGGAGAGCACTACGGGCCAGGAGGACTTCGCGGAAGCTGCTATCCGCCATCTTTGCCGCCTGCACCAACAAATGACGGCGCACAGTCGCCTCGGGCGACTTCAAGACTTCGGCCAGGGAGGTGAGCAGCATTCCGCTCAGTCGGCCTTCTACGGCATCACCCATGAAGCCGTTTTGGGGGGTGTTGATGGTTTCGGAGGTTTGCATGGTCATTTGTTACCTTGGGTTCATCCCGTGTCACTGCGACACCAGGAATGGGAACAAATGTAGCATCTTTGTTACCGCACTAATTATCTCCAGGTGATTTTAAATATGCATTGACGCGAGAGAGATAGGCGATCTACAGGGGTAAGCCTATAGAAAACAATGGGATAGGTAACAAATGCGCCGTAACAATTGAGATAACAAAATATAACAATAACCTTCTGCGGCGCTAGGATTTGTTTCTGTCTTTTTGTGCGCCGTCAAAGCTCCGCAATTGCAGCGGATTTGGCGTTGAGGCTGCGCGCAGGCCTCGCAAGTGTTTGATTTTCAAGAGCAAGCAGCCCTTATCATTCGCCCTGCAACTGGTTTGTGAGAGAGTTTGCGAAGTGTCAGAAAAAGGGGGCGGCTTAAAAACCGCTCCCTTTTTTTATGCCTCGGCCTCTACCGCGTCCAGGTCGCCAAGCGCATCATCCAGCGAGTCGGAGAGCCCTTTCAGCGTCTCTTCCTTGGCCTTGGCGTTCGTGCCTGTGTTGCGGTCTGCCGGGATGTAGTTGCAGCCCTCAAGGAAAGCGAAGCTCAAGCAGTCGATCAAGTCTGGCGATTTCAGACCTTCTTCGCGCATCTTTTCCTTGGCCATCATCACGTAGCGCAGGCCGCCCGACTCTGTGAAGTGATAGGGCAAGCGAGAGCCCTGAGACAGAATCTCTTCCTTCACCTTCTTTTCCAGGCCCTGCGGCAGCAGCACGCGGCCTTGGCGCACCGCGTCACGGAATCGCACCATCGCACAGGCGCGCAGATTGAAATAGCGCTCCTTGAATTCCTTCTTGAAGCAAGGTTGGCCCCAGTTGATGCGCTCGACCTGCCCGCCCGCCTTTTCGATCAGCTTGCAGACCGAGTGGCCAACGCCGCCCGCGTCAACGTACAGCGTGGCATTGCTCAACTTCCCAACGATGCTCTGCAGGTCGCCCGCAAAATCAATCTCGTCCTTGGCATTGCTCTTGATCGGGATTTCCAGGAACTCGACCCGGCGCGCATCCTCGCCCTGGTCTTCATTGCCGATGATCTTGGCCACGATGCACACAGAGTCATCGCGGTATTCGCCCATGGCCACGTCAGCCAAAACAACCAGGCCGTAAGGCTCGTCATCGTCAATGAGTTTGCGGGGCTTGAATGCCCTCTCCAGCTCGTCACGATTCAGCAGGTTATTGGCGCTGTTGTCTGCGAACTGGCCACGGCAGCGAATGCGGTATTCAATACTGTCTCGACCGCCTGATTCAAAGGCTCGGGCCTTCAACCATGCCGTTGTCGTGAACGGGCTTGCCTCGCTGGAAAAGCAGAGGTTGGCCCACTGCCCGCCTGCCGCGCGGCGCAGCGAGTGATGCGAGTCATAGAAGCGGCCCGAATTGCGGGCGCCCTGAGAGGCCATCAGCGTGCGGTTCCCGGCCTGGGTCTGGGTGCCGTCGATCACGTTGAAATGGTCGTCCGGCACGCCTGCGGCTTCGTCAATGATGACCAGCTGCCAATAGCGGTGCTTACCGGCCACGCCGATAGCCTGCCCCTTGGCCAAGGCGATCTGACTGATAAACCATTGGTTTTCGTAGCCCAGTACGTAAACCTTGGTCTTGGTGATCTTGAAATACTGGCATATCCAGGCGTACTCGCCATTCTGGATAGCCTGCAGCGTGTCGCTCATTTCTTTCCACACGCCGTCCGCCACCTGGGATACCAAGGGCGCCCCAATGTAGGTGTTGGAGCCTATCTCTACCTTGTTGTCATAGACGGCCAGAGGAAAGCAGAGCAAGTGCCACAAGGCAATGCGCCCAAAGGTGGCCGTCTTGCCCGTGCCGGTACCGGAAACCACGGAGACGCGGGCCACCGGGTCGGTGATTTCCTCCAGCAGTAGCACTTGGTCTTCACTGGGCACCATGCCGCAAACCTGCACGGCAAAGCGCAAGGCGCTGCCAGAGAATTGCTCGACAAACTGCTCATAGCGCGGGTCTTGGAAGATGTTTTTAGGCATCAGTCACCAGTCATGCCCAATGCCTCGCGCTCGGCCTTCACGGCGGCTTGTCGGGCGAGCGATTGCTGCATGCGCTCGAAGAAGCGGGCATTTGCCGTCTCCACGTCCATCGCGGTCGCCTCTACCGTGACCTCTACCTTTGCCTTCCACTGATCGGGGCGGCGGTTGTTGAGCCAATACTGCTGCGCGAACGTGTCCGGCTCGACAAACTTCTCATAGGGCGTCTGCACAATGTCGCTAAGGCCCTTGCCCACGCCCACAGTGCGAATGTCCAGGGCCTCATAGCGAAAGCCCACGGCGTTATTGAATAGGGCATTGACCACGCGGTTATCTGCGCGCTGCTTGCCCAGCATCAGGGCTTCCCTGAATTCCGGGTGAGCCTGCTTCCATCGGTTGATCGTGCGCACCGACACGTCAAACTCGCGCGCAAGGTCTTCATCGGTAAGACCAGCAACGCCGCACACCAGCTCTGCAGTCTTGGCAAAGATTGGGTCATACAAGGACGGGCGGCCCGCCTTCACGCCCTTCTCTTCCCGGTCAAGCTCTTCAACGGGCGCAGCTTGGGCCTTGGCGGTCGTTGCCGCCCTCTGTACGGGCTGGCGCACCGATTTGGCAGCAGGCTTGCGCGCTGGCTTGGTGGCGGGCTTGGTGGCGGGCTTGGCGGCAGGCTTGGGGGCCTTCCTGGTCGTGGCGGTCTTGGCGGGTCGCGGCGGCGCCTTGGCGGCGGCCTGCTTGGTAGGCTTTGCAGCTTTGTCGTTCATGGTGGCGCTCTCTTGAGCCCGACCATGCACGCCCGTGGCCGCCCCCATCGGCCCTTCTTTCCCAAAAAGAAGCCACCGGCCATTTCTGGCGCGGTGGCAAATATTGCGTCTGGGCAAGCGGGCTGTTCCGTCAAGCAGCCCGCAAGTGCTATTTGACAGGGGGCGGTAGGGCCTTGCTCGGGTGTTTTTCCAAAAACGGAGCGCCTTTGCGCTTTTCGACCAGGACAGCCAATCTGGCCAGCCCTCGCGGGGTCAGTTTCACGCTGCTGACGTGCTTTTCCCGGCTCTCCAGGTAGCGCAGCTCATGGATGACGTGTCCGCTCTCCAGGCGATGCGCGTAGCCCTGCAGGCGGCGCTTGCCGTCCCTGTAGAGCCAGCGCATGCCATCGCTCAGCAGCCAGTCGATCAATGCCCGCTCGCTGACCCCCAGCAGCTTTGCGGCGTCACGCAAGGTATGCGCCCCACCCTCCCCGGCCAGTCTGGCCAAGGCCTGCGCCTGGGGCTTGACCTGCAGCAGCTCGCACTTGGCCAGCTGCTCTGCCTCCTTCGCGTTGGCCCATGCCCGCGCGGCGGCCACCGGGTCGGAAAAGTCCGGCAGCTGGGGGGCGGCCTGGGCGAGCTGCCCCTGCTCCAGCTCGGCCCAGCGCTTGACCACTGCATGCCGCAGAGGCACGTTGTAGCCGGTGATAAGCGTCATCGTCAGCTCGCGCGTAAGGGCGAACTCTTCATAGCTGCGGGAGTTTTGGGGGTCTATCCATTCTTGGATATACCCCCCGGCCTCAATGCCCAGCGCCCCAAACATCATTCGGCAGTCGCGCATGACGTGCATGTGCTTTTTGCCGGTCAACCCCGCAATCTCTCGGCTGGTCATTGTGGTGGCCACAGTGGCCACAGTTGCTGCGCTCATGCTCTTCGCTTGGCCCTCGCTGCAAAGACAGAACCAACGGCCTCCAGGGCGTAGACGGCGCCGATGAAGCAGAAGCCGGACACCGAGAGCGCGAGCATCACCACGGCCACAATCAGCATCAGGACGCCCCAGACCATGGCCACCACCCCGAGCACCAGGGCGATGGCCAGAAGGCCTGCTGCCACCGGGCCATGGGAGCCCAGCACCGGGCCCGCCACAAAGTCATAGACTGCATTTAGGAGATCCATCACTTCACCTCTTCCAGATATGCCCGACCTGCGGGCGTACCTTCCAGTCCATCCAGAGCCCAGCGCGCCGCCAAACGAAACTTGGGGGGCTCTTTCGGGTCGTTAGAAATGCGGCGCCACTCCGCTATCTGCTTGCGCATCGCGCTATCAAAAACGGGGCGCTTGTGGGCTCCAGGCGCCGAGCCTTGGTCTAGCCATGTGTGGCAGGCGCTGCAGCCCCACACTGAGAAAAAGTCGTGAGCCTTGAGCCCGGCCCCTTTGCCGTGAACTGACCAGTTGGAATGGCAGGCCACAGTCGTGCTGCTGTCGTGGGGGTCGAACTTCTCCAGGTCAAGCAGGCAAGGGCGGCCCTTGGCCATGTCCAGCAGAGCCCGGTTGCGCTGCTCGCCGTCCTTCTTCACTGCAGCATTTGCCGCATCACAGCGGGCATATACAGCTGGCTTGGCCAGGGGCTTGATCTCCTTCGGCGGCTTTTCGCCCCTTAACTGCTCCTGATTTGGTAGCGTTTTTCGCTTGAAGCCCGTTCGCTTGAGGGCTGTTTTGCGTGCAAGGGTGCTCATTCCCCCATCTCCCCCAGAAGCTGATTCATGTAGTTCATTGCCTCCAAGGGCGTCATGTTTGGCCACAGCACGGGGGCGCCACGGTCGCTGCGCAGGAACTCCAGCGCGCGGTCGTGAAACTCGCGCATTTCCACCTCTTCGGTTTCCTTGAAGCTGGTGCTGCGCGTTATCAGGGTCAGGCGGCCATTCGCATCGTTGCCCCAGTCGCACCAGCCCGCGCCCACCTTGAGCCATTCCCGAAAGCCCAGCTCAAAATCGGTGAAGTTCTCCTGCGCCTCATAAATCAGCCGCTCAATGCGCATGTGGCGGCAGTGAAAGGCTGGAATGCGCTCGATGCGGGGTTTGACCTTGGCTATCTCGCCTGGGGCCATTTCCAGCAGCAGGCGCCACATCCGGCGCCACGCCTTCTGATCGGCCTCATTGAGCCCGTCCACCATTTCAAAAATCATGCGGCGAGCCCCGGCCAGCTCCACTTCGGTCAGCGCGCGGCATTCACGGCGCACAAGGGTTATGTCAGTCATGGACAACCCCGCTGAATCGGGCCAGTAGCGCGGCATCGGCGTAGGCTTGGCCATGAACTTTGGTCAAGCGAAGCTCTTTCCACTGCGGCCACAGCTCGATAGCACGGCCCCGGCTCACGTCCTTGGCGTCTCGTGCCGCCTTGGCCAAGCGTGCCCTGTACGCGGCAAGCTCGGCCTCTGTTGCGTCAACACGCACGCCCTCGATCGCCTTCCTTACCATGGTGCGAGCGCCCTTCTTCCAGGCCATGGGCGACACCTCAGTAAGAGGCATGCTCAGGGTCTGCACTACGCCTTGCACTACGCCGACCGCCCGCCCAAAGGTATGCGCTGCCACGGCGCCGTCTTTGTTGGTCGCGTGAACTTCCTCCAGCACAACATGCGCGTCATCCCAGCAGCGCAGGCGCTCGGCCAGCGCCGCGCCGTCAACGCGATTGCCTAAGCGGTGCTTGAACACCGGCATAACGAAAGCGTCCAGGACAACCCAGCCCTTACCCAAAACCACAATGGCGCCGGTCAGGCCTGGGTCAATGCCAATGATGATGCTGCTCATGCTGCGGCTCCTCCTGCCTGCATGGCTGCCTCACGGGCCTGGGCGTTTTGCTCCAGCTCCTGCGCAAGCTGCTTGATCTGCGGGCGCGTCCACTGACGGCGGGTATTCATCAGCAGCTGATTGCCTGCAACGCCGAGATTGGCGAATTCGCGCTCTGTCAGCTCACAAGCAAAATCGGCAAAGTCATTGACGCATTCACGCATGCTGCCGATGTATTTGGGGTCAGGCGTGTAAGGCTGGCCAGCATTCATCGCCTCCGAAATGCGCATGCACTCCACGCCGGAATTAGCGATCTTGTCGTCCTCATCCTCGGCCCAAGACTTGCGCACCATCATGTGCAGGCTCAGAAGAAAGTTATTGACCACGCCCAAGTCGGCAAAGCTGCAGCACTTGCCTTCAATGCGGGCAATGGCGGCAAACAGCGCGTCTTGCAGGTTCTTGACCTGCTGCGTATCAATCTTGCGAGTGGGCGATGCCAGCAGCGCATGCGTGGTGGTCGCCGCGTACTGAATGGGGCTCATGACGGCGCGCGTGCGCCGACCCGGCTGACGACTGGCCTTCTTCTTGGCGGCCTTTTGCTGGGCTTTGGTCTGGGTTCCTTTTTTGTTGGCCATGTCTTACTCGCTATCGTTTGCTGCAGGAAATCGGGTCAATGCCGCTTGGGTGAGGGCAAGGTCTGAGGCCAGCACGGCACGCTGGGCTCTGGCTTGTCGGGCGGTCGCTGTGTCGCGGCCCGCGATCGCGCGGTGCTCTACCGCGCAGAGGTACTGGGTCTGCTGCTGCAGCTGGCCCATCACCTCGCAGATTTGGCTCAAGGGGTTCATTGCTTTTTGGGGGGAAGAGCTGGCAGGGCGTCAATGACGCGGTTCTGAGCGCCTTGCTTCATGAGGCGCAGGACGTTGGATGCAGAGAGCAGGCGCGGGCCATGGCCATCAGCGGCGATACCGTTGGCAATCACCAGCTGGCAGGCCTGGGGGTTGCCCACCAGCTCCACGGGCGGCGGTTTCAGCCCGCGCATCGCATAGCTGTCGTCAGAAGAGCGCTCGCCCCCCAGCAATGGGGGGTAGTTGAAAGTCTTCACGGCGCAGTAGGCCGAATAGGTCTTGGTGAAGCGGGCCTGCACCATGCCCAGCTCATTCAAGGGCGTGCGGCACACCTTTGGCCAGCCTCCCATGTCGCTGATAACGGCGTGAATCACGGCGTCGTCAAAGGCAACATCCTTCCAGGCGCCGATATGGCGCATGGCGGTGGCCACCTTGCCCCATGCAACCGCGCTGCGGTCGCTGGCCGTGCCTTCCAGCAGGCGCACTATGTCGGACAGTCGGGGCTCAAACTTGCCGCCTTCTGGGTCTTTCATGTGGCGCAAGAAGGCCTCTTTCACCTCGGCAAAGCCGTACTCGGCCAGACCATCCCAGAAGACTTCCTGCAGGAATTCGCTGGTGTCCTTGCGGTAGTAGTCCATGACGCCATTCAGCAGCTTGGCGAATGGGCGAATGTCTTGTGCGTTCATGCTTCGTCTCCCCAACGGCCTTGTTCCATGGCCCTCATTTCCGCCTCTTTCCGGGCTGCCCAGTCTTCCGAAACGGAGTCGTTGTGCGCCTCCAGCTGGGCTTGACGCTGCGTGACGGGCGTATAGCCAGAAAAGCCCTGTTGTGTGCGGCTGCTGGTCAGCAGGTTCTTGCAAACCTGGGTCATGTAGCTGCGCGCCTCGGCGGGCTGCTCCACCAGACAGGCGCCGATCGCCTGAGCAACGATGGGCTTGCCGTACTTGCGGCACAGGCTGCCGATGTACGCCCCAGCCGTCGAAACCGTCATGCCGTTTTGGGCGAGATAGTCCTTGCCGCTGCGCCACATTTCCGTCATCTGCTCTTCGGTCATCACACCGGCAGGCGTAACAGTCGTTACCGCTACAGGCGCGACTAAAGCAACTGGGGCGATCAGCTCAGCTCCTGTTACTGGTGGCGTTATCGGGTCTGTCGGTAGTGCGTCTGGTGCGCCACTTGTGGCCGTATCTTTAGATACGGAATCTTTTTGGTTTTGGTTATTGGTTCTTGGTTGGTTGCTCGCTTGTTGCTCGCCCGTTGCACGAATGTCAGGCGCCTGTTGCTCGTCCGTTGAGCGCTTGTCTATCGGCGGCTGCTCGTCCGTGCTACGTCCGTTTAACGGCTGTTGAACGCCCGTTGAATTCCTTGGTTTTGCCGCAGGTTTGGCTTGTCGTTTCTCAGCCTTTTCCTTGCGCGACTTGGCAGACGCTAGGCCAGCAGCAGCGCACTTTTCGATCTTTGCGCGGTACTCGGCCAGGACAGCTTCGCAGCGCTCGTGCCTCCAGCCCGCCTCTGTCTTGATAAAGAACTCGCTCAGCACTTGGCGCAGTGCCGCAATTTCCTCTTCTGTGCGCGCGATCACCTTGCGCGCCAAGTCATGCTCAACAAGCGTTAGCGGGGCCTCTGTGTCGTAGTAAATGTCCAGCAAGTCTCGATAGATGCTGCGCTCTACCCGGTTCAAATGCCGCGTGGCATTGTTGAAATCGGCAATGTGGTGAGGGTAGTAGTTCACTGCTTTTTCTCGCTGCGCCATGTAGCGCTGCGCTTCACAAAATCCAAGAATTCATCGTGGGAGTAGCCAGACTCCAAGCTGCTGCCCCACGGCTTGCACAGCACGCCGCTGGTGCGGCCTTGTTCAATGTCGCGCTTGGCCAGCTTGCGCATGAAGGTCAAGCTAGTGCGCGTGGTCTGGTCGCTGCGAGCAAGCGACTTGAGCACTTGGCTAGGTTTGCCAAGGGCCCATGGAGAGTTTTCGGACATGCTCAGACCGTTTCATCAAACAGGTCTGAATTGGCTGCCTGGGCCTTGGCTCGATCGCGCATGCGTATGCCCGCCTCGCGGGCTGCGAGCTGGTGCCGGTTGTCCAGCTTGCGGGCCGGGACAATGGCATTCGATTCAAACGACTTTAGGACGCGCAGCAGTCGGGCGCCGCCCTTCATTTCTTGGAACTGGTCGCCAGACAAGCGCAGAAACTCATTCAAGGCGTTCACCAGTTCTTCGCCTTCATTCAGCACGCTCCGGGCAATGGCATATGCGGGCCCCTCGGCCTCCATCTGCGCCTGCAGAAAATCAATCAGCCCTTGTGTTTGGGCGCGAATCATCCCCTCGGCAGAACGGATGATGTGCAGGTTTACTTCGCTGGCCGGGTCGCGGTCTGGCTCTTCGGTGAGGCCGCACAGATAATCAAGCGAGACACGATAGACCTGCGCTGCGCGGACAAGTGTTACCAAAGGTGGCAACCGGCGTTTCAGCTCGCACAGTGACAATTGTGTGCTTGTCTTCTTGCGATATCCAAGCAGGTCGCTGGCTTCGGTCTGGGTGTACCCATTCATACTGCGAGCAGCAAGCATGCGGGCTCCGACTGTTTTTGTCAGGTCGGCGCGCACCATTCGATGCGCCAAAGTATTTGTGCCTTTGTCACGCTCCAGGTTTGCACCTGTCACCAAAGAATCCATGGAAATAACGGTCATTGTGATGTTTTGTTAATTAAATTAACGCAACATTTGTTGCGCGCGGCCCTTATTCAATTCATACTCGGGAGGCCTTCAAATAACTTTCGTTGTTCGCTGGTAAAGCCTTTACGTCAACTCCCGCCATATGTTTGTTAACTTCTTTGTTCACAGGGCCAGACGTGCCGCGCAGCACATCCCAGCGCACGTAGTCGCAAAGCTCTTCACACTTGACGCCGGAAACGGCCTCAATGCTTGGGCACACGGCAGCAGGAGCGCCCCCATCACGAACGAGCCAGTTGCGAATGCGAGAGCGCGTAATCGCCTTTTCCGGCATCAAGTGCTCATTCAAGGCGTCAATGAAGGCCGCCTGTGTTTCAAACTGACCCATCGCTTTTTGCAGCGCAATAACATTTGTTTCTGAACTCATAACGCGATAGTAACATTTGTTATCATCACAGCAACAAACTTCTAAAAACATTCTTGGAGAGGTCTTTCACATGAAGCTCGGCAAACGTCTGGCACATGCATTCACTCTTTGCGGCACGTCAGCGCCACAAGTCTCTAGGGCTACAGGCGTCCCACTTCCAACGATCAACGCCCTGCTGCGCCGCGACAGCGATAGATCGGCCTACGTACAGCAGCTGGTTGACGCGCTCAACCCGCGCCGGGTCAACATTGATTGGGTCTTGACTGGCCGAGGCGAGCCCGAGCCCGAGCCACAGCACCGCACAGGCGCTCACAACGATCTGCCCGTGAAAATGCCCGCGCAGCCAGCAATCAATAGCGCCGCCCCAGTTCAAAGCGCAGCAATGCTGCATCTGCCACGCTTGGCCGTAGCGGCCATCGGCTCGGGCGAGCGCCGCCAGTACGTCGCCGCTGCCATCGACACGCAAACCCTTGAGCTGCCCGCGTCTTGGGCCGAGTCTGTCCACGGCGCAGCTGGCCTGTGCTGGTCGCAGATGGAAGACGACAGCATGACCGGCGCTATCCCTCTGGGCGCTCGCTATGTGGTCGATACCAAGGAAAAGGCTGGAGCAGTTGGCCAGCCCAAGGCCTTGTATTCCATCGTCATGCGCAACACCGGCGTTGAGCAGGTTCGGTTCCTGCAGTGGAATGAGGACGGCACGGTAACAATCAGCGCTACAAGCGACAACGAGCGCGCCTACCGCGCACCGTCTCACGACTATCTGATGCTAGGCCGGGTGATTCTCTTTATCGCCTTCCCGGCCCTCCCTAGTAAGAGCTAACTAGGCCCACCCCCACTCACCAAACCCGCCGCCCTGGCGGGTTTTTTTTTGCCTGCTCTGTTGCTGCTATTTCACCTGGGTGAATTATTTATTGCCACAATTGTTCTGTGTTTGTTATCATTCGATAACAGCGAACCCCGTGCAATTGCACAGATTTCAAAGGCATCCAATGACAGCAAACCACCCCGCCGAATCCACAGCCGTGCAGACCGCCCATATCGGTGCGGTGGCCAACACCTACGAGCACGCTCTAGCCGCGCAGGCGAAAGCCATGGTCGAGGCGCGCTACGTCATGGCCATGAAGCGCCCCCGCAACATGCGCGCCGTGCGTGACCATGTGCTGAGCGAATGCGGCCGCCCGTCCTTCGCCAACGGCAAGAGCACGCTCTATTCCCGAAAGATCGGCACTCAGATGATTGAGGGCCTGGGGATTCGCTTTGTCGAAATGGCTGTGCGCGCAATGACCAACATCCTGATTGAAACCATCATGGTTTTTGAGGATGAAACCCGCGAGCTGCACCGCGTCACCGTCACTGACCTGGAAAGCAATGTGACCTACCCCATGGACGTGCGCATTGATAAGACCGTAGAGCGCCGATATCCGGCTGACGATGGCTCTTACATCAGCTTTCGCAAGAACTCTTACGGCAAGCTGGTGTATCGCGTGCCCGCAAACGAGGATGACTTGCACAACAAGCGCGGCGCGCTCATTTCCAAGGCCACCCGCACGCTCGGCCTGCGCGTGCTGCCTGGGGACTTGTGCGACGAAGCCGAGGCCATCATTCGCAAGACCCGCAAGGCCTCCATCGTCAACGATGCAGACGCCGTGGCCAACATCATCAAGTCGTTTGCCGAGCTGGACGTGTCTGAGCGCGACTTGGCCAACTTCCTGCAAAAGCAAGTCAAGGACGCCACCAACGACGATGTTCTGCTGCTGCGCTCGATCTACAGCACCGTGCGCGATGGCGAGTCCACTTGGAGTAGCTACGTGACCAAGGAACCCCAGCACGGCGAGCCCGCAC
The DNA here is from genome assembly GCF_053615495.1 of Comamonas sp. HJ-2. NCBI lineage: Bacteria > Pseudomonadati > Pseudomonadota > Betaproteobacteria > Burkholderiales > Comamonadaceae > Comamonas > Comamonas sp. HJ-2. The sequence goes on from NZ_JBSIFD010000024.1 coordinate 70,169, forward strand.
GTCAGCAAGAGGCCGCGAGCCAATACGTGGCCAGCACGCCTGCGCCGACTCCCGCACCAACGCCTGCAGCCCCTGCACCAGCCCCAACACCCGCACCGGCGCCAGTCTCCACCCTCGATTCAAGCCAAGGCTTTGATATGGACGCGGCCAACGCTGCCGCGCAGCTGGCCAGCAGCAACGCCAACGATTTCCGCGAGCACCACACGCCCGCGCCCCCTCCCTCTACCGCCGCAACACCGGCACCCGCCCCGGCCCCCGTGGCCACGACCGCAAAGCCTGCGAACGGCAAGCCCCTCCTTTCTGCAACCCAGTTCAAGCAAAAAGCTGCCGCCTGGAAAGCGCATCTGAATATGGGTCGCACTGTCGATCAGCTGCTGGCCATCATCACCAGCCGCAACACCATGACCGAGCAGCAAGAGGCCGAAGTTCGCAGCTGGTCGCCCTCTAAGTAACCTTTACGAAAGATCAAACCATGACCGCCGTTATCGACGTTGAAGCCCGAGAGATTGTGGACACCCCGGCATCCTCCTATGAGCTGCTGGAGCCCCTGGAAGTGCAGGAGCTGGAGCAAGGCTCTGCTGAATGGCTGGCCTACCGCCTGAGCCACCGCAACGCCTCCGATACCCCGATGGTGATGGGCGTTTCTCACTCGCTGAGCCGCACGGAGCTGATGCATGCCCAAGTCACCGGCCTGGGCCGTGAGTTTGACGAGTGGATGCAGCGCATTCTGGACAAGGGCCATGCCTATGAAGCAAAGGCCCGTGCAGTCCTTGAAGAGCGCCTGGGCGACGAGCTTTACACCCTGGTCATTTCCCGTGGCATCTGGTCGGCCAGCATGGACGGCCTGACCATGGATTTTGAGACGGCCTTTGAACACAAGACCGTCAACCAGATTCTGCGCGACGCCTTCGCCATGCACCCCGTCATGCTGGGCAAGTACCTGCCGATGGAATACCGCGTGCAAATGGAGCATCAGCTGATGGTCAGCGGAGCCGCCCGCGTGATTTTCGTGGCAAGCACCTGGGAATGGTCGCACCACGACCAGGACTACAAGTGCAGCGAATGGCTGGAATGCGAGTACCTGCCAGACGTTGAGCTGCGCCGCCAGATCGTCAACGCATGGACAGTGTTTGAACGCGACAAGCAGGTCTATGTGCCCGCTGCGATCAAGGCCGAGATTGTGCCGGTGGCAAAGCCCCACATGCTCATGCCGCAGGTTCAAATTGAAGGCCGCGTGGTGGCCTCCAACATGCGCGCCGTCAAAGAGCAGCTGGAGGTCTATCTGCAGGGCATGAATGAAAAGCCCAGCAATGACCAAGAGTTTGCCGACGCCAAGGTGTACGCCGATCACTGCGCCGAGCTGAAAGACCGTTTCCTGCATGTACGCACGCAAGTGACCGAGGGCACCAGCTCAATTGCCGAGCTGGTCGAAGTCATCGACGCCTGCGTGAACGCCTTGGACACCAAGCGCATCACCCTCAACAACGCCAATAAGGCGGGCAAGGACGCCAAGCGCCTCGCCATCGTGACCGACAACCAAACGGCCTTGGACGCCTTTATCAAGGAAGTCAACGCGGGCCTGCCTCACCCCTGGATTGAGGCCGTCAAGGGCGCTTTCGGGGAAGTCATCAAGGGCAAGCGCAGCTTTGCAGCCATGGAAGAAGCGGCAGCCGCCGAGCTGGCCAGCTGCAAGACTCGCGCTCTGGAGCTGTCCACGCGCTACGCCGCGAACCATGCGGCCCTGCTGGCCCATGGAGCCAACGACCTGAGCGCCGAACATGAAGCCTTTGCCGTCAAGGCCAAGGCCCTGCCCGAAGACTACCTGCAGCACCTCGATAACGCCCTGGTGCTGGCCGAAGCCGAAGCAAAGCGCATCGCAGAAAAGCGCGATGCTGATGCCGCAGCCGCAGTTGCTGCATCAGCCGCGCGAGCAAACGCCGCCGCCACTGCTGCCGCCCGATCTGAGGAAGCCACTCGCAAAGTTGCAGCTGCGCACGCCTTAAATCAGCCCGTGGCCAAGACCCAAGAGCCGGACGGCGAGAGCCAAACGCAAATGCAGCTGGACGCTGTAGATGCAACGCCGGTAACAGGAACTCAGGCAAGCAGCGAGCAAGGCTCTTTTGCGCCCATTGCGGTAACAGTTGATACCGAAACCGTTTCCAGGTTCATCGCTTCGCAGACTTGGCCAAGCCGTATGGCCGAACGGAAAGCCCGCTCCATGCTTGAGCAGTTCTTGGCCTTCGCCCAGCAAGGTAACGAGTGATAACAAAATCCGGAGCTAAATCAGTGAAATTGCACCAGCTTTGCACTTTTTTTGCCCCGGACAGTAACAATTGTTATTTTTCTGATTAGAATAATAACAAACAGCGACAATTTCACCGGATTTGATAACAGGAGTTACCGCCATGACCGCAAGCAATCGCAATCTCCGCGCTCCCCGCTCCATGTCTGAGGCCTGGGGCGAGGGTGCAATCCTGCACGTCAGTGCAGCTCCCAGCTTGGCCAAGCGCATCGCCCGCGTCGTGCTGACTCTCTCTGCCGCTGCAGCTGTCGTTGTCCTTCTCTCTGGCTGCACCGACGACCTGGAAATGCAGGCCGCCGTTGACGCCGACAAAGCGCAAGCCGTGCTTGATGCCCGCGCCATTGAGGCCGAGCGCAAGCACGAAGAACGCGGCGAGCAAGTCGCAGCTTCCTATGAGCTGCACCGCAAAGCCATCCTCACCATGAACGCAAGCCTCTCTCAAGACTCCGCAAAGTAAGCCATGCAATTTTTCAAAGCCGTCTCCTTCTACACGCTCCAAAATCTGCCCACCTTCGCTGAATTGGAAGAGTCCCTGCAGACCCGCCAATTCGTCCCGGCCACACCCACCCAAGAGGCCTCAAGCGGCTTCATGCCCCCTCGCGGCGAAGAGCATGGCGCCATGCTTGAGTCTGTTTCTGGCTGGTGGCATGGCTCTTTCTTCATCGAGCGCCGCTCTGTGCCGACTGCCGAGGTTTCCAAGGAGGTGAATAAGGAAATCAAGCGCATCAAGGATGAAGAAGGGCGCACCGTGGGCCGCAAGGAAAAGCGCACGCTCAAGGATGAAGCGATCAAGACTCTGCTGCCGCGTGCCTTCTCGCGCACCAGCCGCATCGACTTTGCCATTGACCCGGCCCGAGGCCTGATTGCGATGGATACGACCTCGCAAGGCTCCCTGGACGTATTCATGAGCGAGCTGGTGACTGCCGCAAAGTCATTGGCCGCAGGCAACATCACGCCCGCCTACGGCAGCGCAGGCACGCTCAGCCAATGGCTTCTGAGCCAGCAGCCGCCCGAGAAATTCAGCCTCGGTCGCGCCTGCCAGCTGGACTCGATTGATACGAAAGCCAAGGTCGCCTACCGTCACATCAGCCTCGATACCGATGGGCTGCGCGATCAAATCCGGGCGGGCATGGCCGTTGACTGGGTGCGAGTCACCTATGACGACCGCATGAGCTTCGACCTGGACAGCACCATGCGCCTGAGCAGCCTTGAACTGCTGGACGTGACCAGCTCCAAGGAACCAGCAGACGACAAGGACGATGGCGGCGTGGATGCATTCGACACCAATTGCACGATCTTCACCGGCGAACTGGGCCGCATGCTGCCTGATCTGTTTGCCGCCTTCGGCCTGAATGAGCGCGGCACCGACCCCAAACACGGCGCCTTCCTGACCGCCTTCGGCAGCGATGCCAAGCGCCCCGAAGAGGTGCAGTCATGAGCAGCGCAAAGCGCATCAAAATGGGCCGCGCAAACTACGGCCATACCGATATCGCCCGCCTCATGGCCAGCGCTACGGGGCGCAGCCAGACTGAATGCCAAGGCATGCTGGGTGCGGCCTTCCAGGCGATACAAGACGCCCTTGAAAAAGGCAACGTCATCAATATCCACGGCTTCGGTAAATTCGCCATCGTTGAGCGCAAATCCACCATGGCCCGCCACTGGGGCACCAATGAAGAGCTGCGAGTCCCCCCGCGCAGGGTAGTGAAGTTCAAGGCCAGCACGACCACGCGCCACACCATTGACGCGAAAGCGGAAAGCGCCTCCCTCCCCATCACGGACTGAGGCCCAGCATCACCAATAGGCGGCAATCTTGCCGCCTTTTTTGACCCTTGCCGGGATGGCTGGCAAGGAAACAGGAGCACCCCAATGGCATCAGTGAACAAAGTAATCATCGTCGGCAACGTGGGCCGCGACCCAGAAATTCGCACCTTCCCCAGTGGCGACAAGGTGGCTAACGTCTCCATTGCCACAACCGACCGCTGGCGCGACAAGAACACCGGCGAAAACCGCGAATCGACTGAATGGCATCGCGTGATCTTCAATGGCAAGGTGGCCGATATCGTTGAGCAGTTCGTGCGCAAAGGCTCCCAGCTCTACGTTGAGGGCAGCTTGCGCACGCGCAAATGGACAGATCAAGCAAGCGGCCAGGAACGCTACGCCACCGAGATTCGCGCAGACACCATGCAGATGCTCGGCAACCGTCAAGGCTCTGGCCAGGACGGCGGATACGGCAATGAGGGCTACGGGGAGTATCAAGACCCCCAGCGTCAGCAGCAGCCGCGCCAGGGCCAGCAGCAGCCCCGGCAAGGCGGCCAACAACCCCGCCAAGGTAGCCAGCAGCAGCACCCCCAGCAGGGGCGAAGCGCCTACGCTGACGCGCGCGATGGCTACCGGCCAGCCCCTCAACGCGGGCCCGTTGACGACTCAGACATACCATTCTGAAAGCTATCATTAAAATAGCAAAGGCCGCTTATATTGCGGCCTTTTTTAATGGTTTTGAGCGAAAAAACAGAGCGTCAAAGTTATCCACGAAGTTATCCCGCTGGATAAAAAAGCACCCCCGTTTTTGGGGGGCATGTTGATAACTTCCCCCCCGCCAATGGGGGGATTAAGGCCTTGAACCCCCCCACCCATGGGGGACTAATAAAAGGAAACTTAATACCATTAAGAAAAAGGGATAACTCGCCCTTTGCCGCCCGCTCAAAAAATGAGCACCGATCACCAAGCGCTGTTGACCTTACCGCGCTTTCGCACACGCTCGGCCCTGGTCTTGCTCGCCTGAATCAACGTCTGATTGCCCACGGCGTTGAATGTGGAGTTGTCACCCTGCTTCACGGAGTAATGCTGATGCGTGACATTGATATTCACCGTCAGGCCTTGGGCACCAGCACCAGATACAACCCCTGTTTGCAGAGCCTGGATGATTGCCTGCTTCAAACCGGCCACATCACGGAAATCCTGGGGCGAGTAATCCTTTTCTGCCACGGCCAGGACAACCCCGTCCTTATGCACCGGCATGGGCTCAACAACGGTATAGGTCATGCTTCGCCGCCCTTCTACCTTTTCCTTTTTCAGCAAGCCCATGGTTGACAGCTTCTTAATCGCCGCGTCCACGGTCTTGATGTTGAGCCCGGTCAGCTCACAGATGCGCGCCCGAGAGGGGAAAGCCTCTCCAGTCACAAATTCAGCATGGCACTTGATGACAGTCAGCACGGCGAAAGCCTGGGCGCCCATCGTGGCCACATAGCCATCCCACACAAGGGACTTGAGCATGTGGACAAACGAGACTTCCAGGTCAATCACATTGCCGTCAATGCCACCAGCCCAAGGCTCCCCGTTCTGCAAGCCATCGCTGTGCATTTCGTGAATGTCTTGAAAGTCATCCCCCGAAGTGTTGGGCGCTTTCCTTGGTGGCGGCGTCTTCTCGCTCATTTCTTGGCCTTGAAGCTGGGCACCTTGTAACCCTGCTCGCGCAACATCGCATCCAACTGGGGCTCAAGCAAGCTCAGCAAAATGCTCTTCTTGTTCATGCCGAAGGTGGTACCGGCCAGCCAGTTGAGCTTTTCATGCACATTCAACGGCAGGTCAATCGTCATGGCCTTGAAAATCTTGTCACCCTCGGCGGATAGCTTCACCAGCTCAGGCAGAGGGCGCAGGCGAGGGCGGCCACGCTGGGGCGCCGTATCCTCGTCTTCTTCCTCTTCGCCATCAGCTGGCGATGCGGGCTCCTGCGCGGGCGCAGACGCTGTACTTGTCACCAGATCGGCTGCTTCCCCTGCGGGATTCGGCTGGGGCGCGATCGCCACCGGCGCGGCTTCGACCGTGGCCGGGGCCTGGTTCTCGGGCTGCACTTCCGCGCCAGATTGAGTATTCAGAGGCGCATTGCCGCCAGAAGCCTCTAAATGGCCTTCTGCGCGCTTTTCGCCCTCCGCACTGGCAACCGCATTGCCACCATCCTGATTCCCGTCTGTGTGCCCATCCTTGGCGCCGTTGAAGTCATCGACGGCGCGCTCCAGCGGCTCAGACGACCATCCATCGAGTGCTCTTAGGCGGCGATCACGGGCGGCGATGCGCTCAGCAACTGCAGGCGGCATCACGTCTGCCTTGCTTCCATGAAGGCTCATGCGGGGCTTAGCCGCTTTCCCTTGGGGGGGAGATTGCTGCTCAGATTGGGTAGTCATAGCCAAAAACCTCTTTGAAAACGCCGCACATTTCCTCGCAAGCCTTCGCGTCCACGCGGTCGAGTTCAAAAATCGTGCTGCCGCGTGTGGCGGCATGGGCAAAGGCCGCGCGATCGACAACCATCTGGTCAATTGCGCGGAAACGCTGCAAGCCACGCATTGCGTCCATCGTTTCGCTGTTGAGCGTGGAGTTGGGCGCGGACTGGGCCATATTCAGGAAGGTGATGCCTGCAGACAGGCTTTCGCCGGTGCGCTGCTCCACGTCCATGACGGCGGTATCCATCGTGCCAAGGCTCCAAATGTCGTACTGGCCAGCCTGCACAGGCAGCAGCATTACGTCTGCGGCGCCGATCGCTTGGCGCATTTCCAGGCTGTCCCGGCCACCGGAATCCACAATCACCACGTCAAAGCGCGCGGCCATGGCTGCGATATCGGCGCCCACCTTGCCCGTGCGGCCCACGCACGGAATCATGGGCTGTAGGCCGTAGTCGTTGCGCACGTTGGCCCACTTGGTCGAGCTGCCTTGAATGTCCACGTCCATAAGCAGCGTGTCCCAGCCGATCGCGGCACACATCCATGCGAGGTGCGTGCTCATGGTGGTTTTGCCCACGCCGCCCTTTTCATTCATCACAGCCACGACAAAGCCGCCAGGACTATCCAGCAGCGCCCCATCGCCCGCGCGCTCCAGCATCGCGGCAATGCTGGCCTTGGTGATGACCTTTGGCTTTGCTGCGGCGGCCTTCTTGGTCGCGGTTTTCGATGGTGTTGGGCTCATGGGCAACTCCTGGGCAATGGTGGTGGCGGGCGCGGCGCGGTGGCGGTGGCTTGGCGCGCGCGTGCGTGTCTTGGACTAGAGCGTAACAAATGTGCCCTGCCCAAGCAAGCCAGGATGCGCAGTCTGGCTTACCAGACCAGCCAATGCAGGCAATGCAACCAGTGCAGGTAAGCCAACTTGGCCAGCCAATGCAACCCTGCTTATCTGGCTTAGTTTGATTGGCTGGCTTGTATGTCTTGGTCAGCTTGCAAAGGTTGCCTGCCTTGTATTGCTTGGCTGCCTTGGCTTGTTTGGTTGCCTTGTCTGCCTTTGCTGCATTGGCTGCCTTGCATGGCTTACCTGCCTTGGCTGCATTTGCTTGCTTGATTGCCTTGTCTGCCTTGGTAGGCTTGGCTGGCTTGGCAACCAAGGTTTTATTTTTATAAATAGTCTTAATTCATTGATATAACTGCATTGTCTGCTATCAATTTAGGACTACTTTCGTTTTTGGATTCCATTTAATTAATCTTGATTCTGTTTTGAAAGTAGCTTTGTCAGTCTCTTTAATCTCTCGCTGTTGTGAGTGAAATATCTTTCCGTGGTGCTTATTGAGCTGTGGCCCATGAGAGTTTTAATGCTGTAAATATCAGCACCATTTTCAATAAGCCTAGTTGCATATGAGCGCCTTCCGCTGTGAGAGCTTGCCTTTATCTGCGCTGATTTGTAGCAGTTTGCAATCAGCTTCTGCATAGTATTTGGCGTGAAAAAGCCGTGACGCTGAGATTTAAATAGGCTACATAATGGATCGCCTGGGTTCTCAAGCGTGTAGTTTTTTAGCTCCATTCGGGTGCGTTCATCCATCAGAAAGACCTCTCTAAACTTGCGGCCTTTCGTCATTTCCTCCGTCAGCTGGATAGCTTGCTTGACCTCTCCTTTGCGGTCGATCACGTCGCCGCGTGTGAGGTTGGCCAGCTCCATAGCTCGCAGCCCGCAGAAATGGGACATGAGCAATATCACCCTGTTGCGCTGACCGTGCCGCCCTGTTTGGGCCAAAAGCACGGTTTCAAGGGTTTCCAGACTGATATATGGAGCTTTTGTAGAGCGCATTTTCTGGATATGTCCTAAAAGATATGTTTTAGGACATTCTGGGGCACATTTGTGCCGGTAATCGAACGGGCATAAAAAAGCCCCCCAATTACGGGGGGCGTGAAGCCTTGGAAACTGTTTATCGCTACTTATTTTTGGAGCCCCAGAGCCACGCGGCGCGGGCCGTGGATTCCAGCTCAATGATGCGCGCGGCGAGGGTGCAGATTCCAGTCTTACTTGGTCGCCCGTTCCAGTGCTCGTGGACAGTAGTCCAAAAATAAATGGACACCTAGCTGCGTAACGTGGACGGCAGCAAACGACCCAAAGCGGGCCTTGACGATTTAGTGAGCGCCTGACTTAGAAAAGATGTTGATGACCAGCACACCGCTAACGATCAAACTCATGCCGAGAAGTGCAGGGAGGTCTAGGGTCTGCTTGTGAATGATCCACCCCACGAGTGTGATGAGCACAATCCCCGCGCCTGCCCAAATTGCGTAGGCGATGCCGGTCGGCAATGTCCTGAGGGTCATCGAGAGGAAATAGAACGCAACCATGTATCCGGCCACGACGATCAGGCTTGGCCAAAGCCGGGTAAATCCGTCTGACGACTTCATGGCAGTGGTGGCAACGACTTCTGCAACGATGGCAACAGAGAGGGGCAGATAGGGGGACATTCAAGTTCCTTCGGCTAGTTGATGAATCAAACGTTTGAGTGCTTCGCGCTCCCCTGAGGACAGGTCATAGATGCCCAAAACTTCAGAAAGCCAAAGTCCATCTGCGGCGAGACGGGCCAGTAGCTTGTTTATGTCGGTTCCGTCATGCACGCGGTCCCCGCGCACCCAATCAACCCACTTCGAATTCACTGTCCGTTCAGAGACGCATGCCGCAAGGAGAGCCTTGCCTCTCTTAGCCGAATCAGCGCAGGGACCTTGAAGGGCTATTCGGGCATACCGCCACGCAGCCGAAGCGCCGGAACCGTCGTCTGCAACTTGCGCTTGAAACTCCTCAGCCAAATGGTCGTAGAGGGCGTGCACCAGGTCTTCACGTGTCGGAAAGTGGTGTTGAACAGCGCCCTTGGTGACACCGGCAATATCGGCGACCACACCGATGGAAAGCGGGCCTCCGCTTAGAAGTTGCTGCGCGCATGCGTCGAGCAGAAGCGCTTTGACGAGTTCGGGCCGCTTCGGCCGATGGACACCTTGAGACATGGGATAATCATAACATTACGAACGTAATGTTTAGGGTATGCCCTTGCATGAGACATAGGGCAACGTCAGGTGCGCGTGACGGTTTCTTCTTTTCGTGAGCAAGAACGCTGAGGTGTTCGCAGTGCGCCAAGGACCGCTTGTGGCCGGTAGCCGAAGTAGCCAGGTGTCCAAGTGGAGTGGTGAGCTGTCCACGAAATACTGGAACAGGTGTCCATTTAGAGTGGAATCTGCAGAGGGCAACGCCTTGCGCATCAAGTGCGAGGTATTCGGATGATGTGTCGCCGTGCTCTTCAATGGCCTTCATCGCCTTTTCAAAGACGGCTTTGTGCTCGGCCTGGGCCTGCCTCCAGGCGCGAAACTCCACCGGCGCGTCCCGCTCGCCTTCGATCAGAAAGAGGTCAACGGCCATAGCGCTTCAACACCTCTTCGTCTGGGCCCATCAAAATGCTCACTGAAAAGCCGTTGCTCAGACTCCCATCGAGCGGGTGCAGCTCGTCCACGCGAGGATGTGCCAGCAAGTGTCTGGCCAGCTCTACGGCGGCCTCGATCGTGGCCGCTTGGCCCTTCCAGGTCGATCTATCCCAAGCGCCGCCGTCCAGGCAGCGCACGTCATACCGGCCCGCACCATTGCTTACGATGTACGGCATGCCCCACATGGCCATTTGCTCAGGGGGCCTGTCATCGTTGGGGGTACTGTCGAAATCGGCTGGTAACTGCGGGTCAATCAGGATGCCTTGCACGCAGTCAGCAGCGGAATAGCGGAGCTGGTTTATGAGGAAATGGCGCATCCCCACATCCTACGTCAAGGAATGAAAAAAAAGTGACGCGCCAAAATCGCTGCAGCCTGACAGCCATCAAAGCCGGTGCAATCGCCGCGTTTTGGAGCTGCACACAACCCCCCAAAAACGGGGGGGTTTGTTACCTGTCGTCAACAAAACGCAACAAACACCCCCCAAAAACGGGGGGTCTGTTCCACTTGGGTAACAAAAAAGCGGCCAGGGCCGCCGACAGTGACAAAACTTTTAGTTTTTGGGTGTTAGTATCTGCCCACGGCATCGGATAGTGCGCCCAAAAAGCGAAAAGCCAAGTGGCTGGAATCACTTGGCTTTTCTGGCAGCTATCCACCTACCGCAATGGATGCTACCTTGAGGAAAATTATATCAATTTCCTCAAGAAACTCCCTTGCGCGCCAAAATTTAAGCGTCATTTGACGCGGCTTTGTTGCGCCCTAACAAATGCGTAAGGGGTAACTGCGTCCACGGGGGTCGGCCCCCACGGGCAGAGCTGCGCCATATCTCGATTCGGTTTTGGTGAGCCTACGCGCAAGAATGGGAACCCTGTCACAGCGCGAAGCCAGAGCGAAAGCCACACGGCGATAGGGGCGGCCATCGGGGCCGTGAAGTGGTGAGCGCGAGCGCCCGAATGCGTCTCGCGTGCCCAGTGACGTACTGCGACCGACTGACGGTGAAAGTTCGATTGGGCGAAGCACCGAAAGGCTATCTTTTGTGGCCTTTAGGGTGAGCTTTGCCCAATTTCCCCCAGCTCCCTCCTTCTGATGAATAGAGGTCAGTCACCATGAAAAGCAAGGGACTTGAGCAAAAAAAAAGGACTTGATATACTTTCGATTGTTATAACTTAGTTCTAACAAGGTGAGGATATGGAACTAGCTATTCGTGACATTGGAAACAGCAAGGGAGTTGTCATCCCAAAAACGATGCTGCTCCAGGCTGGCTTGCAAGGCGCAGCCATTGCAGAGGCGTTCATCGAAGGCGGCCACCTTGTCTTGCGCAAGGTTGAAAAGCCCGTTCGTTCCGGCTGGGAAGCTGCCGCCGCCGAGATCGCCGCTCGTGGCGAAGATGCCCTGGTGCTGGGTGAGTTTGGCAATGCCGAGGATGAAAAGCTTGTATGGTGACTTCCAGAGCGGCGAAGCGTGGTGAGGTTTGGCTCGTAAACCTTGACCCGACAGTGGGCGCAGAAATTCAGAAAGCGCGGCCTTGCTTGATCGTCTCACCTGATGAGCTGAATAGACAGTTGAGGACGGTCATCATTGTGCCAATGACGACAGAAGGATTTGAGGCCCCATTCCGCGTGCCCGTCACTTTTCAGACAAAGCATGGCCTGTTTTTGGCTGACCAGATTCGCGCCGTTGATAAAGCCCGATTGCTGGAATACAAAGGAGCTGTCAAAACGGTGGTGCTTCACAAAGTTCTTGCCGTGTTGCAGCAAATGTTTACCCCATAGAAAAAGCCCGGTTGTCCGGGCTTTTTTCATTCTGCGGCCTTCCTGGTAGCTGCCAGAGTTTCGCTGGCCAGCCTCAGAAGCCGTTCACGTTCTCCAAGAGCATTTTGGAGTTCGACAACCAGCTCTCGGCCCTCTGACAAACTGGCGTCCATTTCTGCCAGTCGATCTGCGAGAGTTCGGGCGGCAGCGGCTCCAGCTTCGGCCTGCTGGCGATATAGACGGGCTCGCTCTTCGGTGCTTGAGCGCAGCCGGTGAGCATCAGAAAGCTGGCCACGCAGGCGCTCAAGCTCAGCTTTTTCAGTGGCCCGATAAGCCTCTTGTGCGCTGCTGGTGTCTTCACGATAGGTTTCCTCTCGTTGGCTGTTGTCTTGCTGGATTTCTTGATTGGCCTGCAGCTGGCCAGCCTTGCGGGTTTGCTCGGCCAGCTCCAGGCGTGCCACGTCCCGAGTGGCCCCGTGGTAGAGAAAGGCCAGGGCTGCCGCCAGGACTACGGCAACCAATGAGACGGCCCGATCAAACGTCATGGATGGCATCAATGGCCTGGAAGAAGAGCTGTTGGCGGTGGTCTTCGCCGTTGGTGCCGCCGTTGATCTTGCTCGTCATCTTGGTAAATTCCCCCCGGTCGGCCAGTGCGTTGAGGTTGCGGCTGTCCCAGAAGTCACCGGCAGATAGGGCGGCCCACTGGGGCAGCTCCAAATCCTCGGGCTTCATCACAAAGTTGGGCACGCCCTGGTAGATGCGGCTCATGCGCTTGTAGGCCTCGGCATAGTTGCCGCGCCCGGTCACTTGGATAAGCCCCCGGCCCATGTAGCGTTTGCCGTCGCCAGCAAAGGCATTGCCCAGCGTGAAGGCCTTTTTGTTGCGGGCATTGGTGGCGCTCCAGGCTTGGCCAGGGTCACGCTCATAGGTCTTCTGGGCAGGGGTCGGGCCCCACAGCTCGCGGGTATAGACGAGACTGCCGGACTCATGGCCGATTTGCGCCAGGAACATCGCCACGCGCTTTTCAGTGTCGATGCCGTAGGTCTGGCAGGTGATGGCCAGCACATCGACCCATGAGGCAGCCAGCCGCAGGCTTGAGCCCGTGCCTGCCGCCACGATTTCTGCAGTGAGCTTTTTCATGTCAGCCTTCCTTCACGCGGGTGCGCACGATCAGCACGGCAAAGGCGCACATGAGCATGTATTCGCGGAAATTCACGGGCGGGGCGCCATCCAGAAAAAGGCCGATCAGGTAGCCGCCAGAGGCGAAAGCGAAGAGCACCCAGGCGATGCACTTGAGGACGAGAGCGGCCTTGCCGCGCAGGTCGAGATTGGGCAGCTGCTTGGCGTTGCAGCGCTCAATCTTGTTGAGGGATTCGGCCAGGACGATGACGGTGGCCAGCAGGTAAATGGCGTGAAGGGAATTCATGCTTGACCCCCGTTTTTGGTGGGCTTGGCGAACTTACGCATGAACATGGCCAAGAGCTTTTGAGCACCGCAACCCACGACAAACGCAGAGGCAAGCACCAGCTCTTTTTTCTCCATGGGAATGCTGGCCGAGAGCATCATCAACGGCGTGATGTAGCCAGCGGTCAAGCTCGATGTGGCCACCACTGCCATGCGCCGCGTCGTGGTCTTCACCAGCTCGCGCCAGGAGTCGGTCGAGCCGGGGACACTGTTGAGCAGGATGATGGCCGCCAGGGCGCCCGAGAAGCCCGCGCAGAGCACGTCTGCATGCAGGCCCAAGGGCACACCGAAGGCCGTCACCGCAGTGGACGACAGGCCGGTCGCAACCAGGGTTGAGAGGCCTACTGATGTAGAGGTTGGCTCAGGCATGGCCACCTCCTTTTTTGGGGGGGTTGAGGTAAGTCATGCCCGCCAATGTGAAAGGCCCAAGTCGTGGTGCTTGGGCCTTCTTTCCGATTTCGCTACCTGCGCCGCCCGCCGCCGAGCGCGTTGATCGCCTTCACGATGTTGTTGAGGCGGTCAAACAAGGTGCTGATGGTCTTGCTGCGGTTCTCTTGCTGCTTGGTGTAGTCCTTGAAGGCCTTGGACTCAAAAAAAATGCGTACATCACTGAGCGGCGTAGCGTTGGCCAGCGGCAGCGGCGTATTGCCGTGCAAGGCCAGCATGGCCGCCTGCTCAGTCAGCGAGTCCATATAGTCGCTTCGTGACTCCAGAGACAGCGGAAATGGCGCGAAACCGGGCGGGTGCAAGTTGCCCCACCTCGCTTTCCTTGATCGGCCAGAAGCAGATGCCCTTATCGTCAAAGGACAGGTCGAAGAAGTGACGTAGGTTCTGTTGGCCACCCTCCCAGGCCAGGTAGAAGGCCTCGGCTTCGCTCTCGGGCCTGTCATCCATGGCAACGGTCTTTGCTTCAATCCAGGCCTGCACTTGGGACTCGCTCATTGCCCCCCAATCAGGGGGGGCCTCATTGGCGGCAAAGACTGTGCAGGCCATGGCGCCAAGCAGCCACTCCCCCCGGTTGGATACCATCGTCTCCAGGGCTTGCGCATGCACCCCCAGCAGCGGATAGACCGTGAAAGGCTGCCCCTTGGTGGTCACTAAGGTGCTGGTCTGGCGCAGATCCGCTTCATAGTCCAGGTAGTGGCTCAGCTTGGCCTCGCCCGCGATCGTGAAGTCCGGCCCATCGGACATGATCTGAGCGAGATACATGGCCAGGAGGTAATTGCGCTCCTGCACCGTCCAAAGCAGGGGGTCTGTCACATAGCGCGGCGTAGGCGCGATGGCCGAGCTGGCCACGGCACGTAGCATGCTGGTGGTGGTCAGCTCTTGGCGGTCGGGCGCCTCGCGGCACAGGGCCCCGGCTTGGCCAAGCGTCAGCTCCTGCAGCTGAACACAAATGCGCTCGGTGCGCAGCTTCTGGAAAATTATCACGATCAGTACCCAAAATTCTTGTTGGTTGACCCATTGCTGTAGCTGGCCCAGTCGTCCTTGTCGATGGCGCTCAGCGATGCAATCTCCATCTGCAGAGAGGCATGCGTGAGGTGGCCTGTCGAGTCGCGGGGGCCTTCCAGCGGATAGGGCATGTTCTCAATCACCAGGGGGGCAAGAATCATCCCGGCGAACTTCATGCCAATGATCTGAGGCACTTTCGACGGGAATAGCTCGGGGCGCCCCTGCAGTGCCGTGTTGACAATGCCGTCAGCGGCGATCTTTTGCGGCAGTGCCCACTCCATGAGCTTGTTCATGGGGGCCGTAACTTCCTGCTTAGCATTCTTGAAAGCGCGAAAGTGGGCAGTCAGGGGAATTCGCATCGGGGGCATGCCGTTGAAGACCTGCGAAGAGTTGAGCTTTGTCAGGTTGCTTCGGCCTTCCAGGCTTGCCGCAGTGTCGCGGGCTCCCTCTGCTGCACCCTGCATGAACTGGGGCACAAGGGCCTGAATCTGGGACAGCAGCGATGTGAAGCCGCCCGCCTGCAGCATGGCCGAGAGCGTAGAAAACTGCTGGTCAGGGCCCATGTTTTCAAAGGGGCTCTGCCAGTTGAGGGTTATCTGAATGTTGGAGTCTGTGATGGGAGCAATCACCTCGGGCTGCTCCATGACTCGCTCCCAGCGAATCACCTTTTTGTCATCAGACGTGGCCTTTTTCACGGCGAAGAAGGTGGCCAGAAGGTGTTTAGACAGCCCGCCCCAGTCCGAAGACAGGGCGGGCTGGCTGCCGTTTTTGGTTGCATCAGCCACGGCAGCCTATCCCTTACTTGATGCCCATGTTGCGGCGCACCTTCATGGACTTGAGGCGGCGCACCTTGGCGATGGAGCTGCGGGACTTCATGACGGCCTTTTTGATGGCCACCTTCTGAGCCGCGCTCAGGCGCACGGTACCGCTGACACGCTTGTTGATGCGCACCTTCTTACCGTGGCGAATGGCGATCTTCTTTTTGTAGACCGCATCGAGCACGCTATCGAGCACCGATTCAGACGATTCCTGGTCGAACACGAAAGCGTCAACCTCGGCCATTTGCTCGTCGTCGCCGGTGGGCAGCAGGTCGGACAGCAGCTCATGCACACGGTCGCCTGCTTCGGCGCTGTCATCTTCCAGCAGGGCCAGCACATCGGCGTCGGACACGCCACGGCTGACCAGGAAGTCTGCGACAGCTTGAGCGGCGATCTGGATAACGTCTGCCTCGTCGTCGGAGATATCGCCGTCCTTGTTGGCATCGGCCACGCCGACCAGCATTGCATTCAGGCGTGCCGTGAAGGTTTCGCCTTCGGCCAGATCGGAGCTGGGGGCGGAGCCCCAGGCGATGACCATGGCCACAGCCTCGCCGCGAATGTCGGCGGACGTGTAGCTTGCAGCTGCTGCACCGGCAGCATCGAGCAGCTGCTGCTTATGCGTGGCCAGCTGCTCAGCGTTGGGCTTGGGGGTGAAAACGCCCAGGCCGTCCAGGATGGAAGCGGCGCCGTGGGTAGTGACTACAGAAGACATGAGATTCCTTATTTGACGAGGGTTTGTTGCAGGAACACTTGGCGGGCCACACCGTCATAGGAGGTGTAGTAATTGACCATCACCGTGTCGGCGGGCTTGGCTTCGCTGGGGGCCACTTCAAAGGCGAATGCAGCGTTACCGGGGAGGCCTTCGGAGGGAACCAGCCATTCGGAGGCTTGTGCGCCTTCAAACAACTTGGTCATGAAGTCGCTCATTTCCTTGATGAAGGAAGCCATCGGGCGTTGGCTGTATTCCTTGGCGGCCAGAGCGATCGCGTTATCAATGGACGCGGCCATTTCGGCCACGTTCTGCAGGCGGCGGAAAGAAACCAGACTCTTCGCAGCGGTCAGGCAGTCGGTAAAGACAACCTTGGTACCGCCGTTGTAGGTTTCGTACAGGACGGGATTGATCTGAGCACGCGCCAAGTCGGACAGCTCAGCCTCAGAGGGCGTGTAGAGCTGACGCATGTTTGCGCGCTGCACGGGCCACAGGGCGCCGCTGATGGGCCAATTCTTGGGAGCGAAGCCTTTGCCATTGACGCGCGCATTGCGTGCGCAGGACAGGCCCACTTGCAAGCCACCGGCACCCCAGACAGCGCGGCCACCGTTGAGCGGGTCGTCGGCTTCGATAGGCATCCAGTTGAAATGCACCAGCTGGCTTTCGGCAGCAATGGCGTTGCGGGTCTTGATGACGGTTTCGGGGTTGTCCTTGCCGTTTAAATCCACCTTGAGGGGGATGTTGATTTCGTCGGCCAGGGCTGCCCACTTGTTCAAAAACTGGGTGTTTTGGTTGCCGCCGGTGAACATATAGCCGAATGGGATTCGGGTATTGCGCAGGGCATTCAGCCATCGGTCTTGGTCTGCGACAGAGTAAGTCGTGCCGCCTTCCTGGAAGCAAACCAGCGTTTCGGAGCTGGCCCAGTTTTCCTTGCCGGTGATCGAGCGGCCATAGGCATTGCTGTTGACGTTGACCTTAGCGCCGTCAGCCACGACAAGCGTTAGCGCTTGGGTCTGGCCAGCAATGATGTCAGGCAAGAAGTTGCTCATGCCATAGTCATTGACCGCATTCTTGTCCAGAGAGCCTGTGAACTGATGCAAGAGAATGCCGGTCGGGTCGGTAACGCGCAGGGTGATGACCGGATTCGGCTCAGGAGTACCGCCTACGGGCGTTGCATCGGCATGAACCAGGATGCGAATGCCATCGTTGAAGCAGTCGTGGTGCATGAGGTACATGCTGTAGTTCGCGGTCGGGGCCTGCTCGGACACTGAGTAGTCAACAATGTCCGCAGTCTCCGAGGTCGCGCCGTTGAGGCGCACCACGGCATACAGCTTGCGGGCATTCTCGGAAACCATGCGCTGCACCACGCAAGCGGACATGCCTTTGCCCAAGCCTTCATAGGCGCTCAGCTTGGACTCATTCAGAGCGTTGACGCGCAGCGCCTCTGCTTTGCCGGTCTTCTGCACCAAGTTGCCCTTGGTCGTGGGAAACGGCTGGTCGATGCGGCCACGGGTCAGGCGCGCGATAGTCGCGCCCACTTGGTCGGAGTTATCGGGTACAACGCCGTCCGTCTGGTCAGCCAGCGGATTGAGTTGAACACCGGGCTGCGCGCCGAGCTGGCGCGTAAAGGGGCGAAAGCCGCTCATTTGATAGCCTTTTCAATATGCAGCTGCAGCGCGCCGGGGCGCTGGTAGTTGCTCGTTTGTGCAAAGCTCACGGCCTCTTCCAAGTCGGGCAGCTCTTGCTCAGCGATCTCGAAAGAGTCGCTTTTGCCGCAGGGAGGCAAGGTGAGCTGCAGGCCTGCCAGGGCCTCGGTAACGCCCTTGACAGTCAGGACGTGGCCAGAGTGATTGATGACGCAGACACGCAGGCGCGCGGGCTGGTGCTCA
>NZ_JBSIFD010000025.1:0-76087 GCF_053615495.1 Comamonas sp. HJ-2
TCAAGCTACGGCCCGCGCGAGCAGGGCCGCTATGCCCAGGAGTTCTACACCACGGTGAAGACGGCCTATACGCTGGCTTGATGCGCTGGCCTGAGCGAGATCGTTGATTGTTGCTTCTCTTTTGCCGGGCCTTGGGCCCGGCTTTTTCATGGCGCGGTGGCGATCAGCCCAGCAGCGCTGCCTTGATGGTCTTGACACCGTCGGCGTTGTCCCAGACCCCTTCTTCCAGCGCGTCATGAATGCTCTTGTCCAGCGCGGCAGCCAGTTGCTCGCGTGTCTGGGCAGCCTGGGGGCTGGCGTCCAGCACGATGCGCAAGGCAGTGGCCAGTGCCGTGATCTGGGCTGTGAGATTGACGACGGTGGTGTTGGAGCTCATGAGTCGGTCCTTGAAAATGCGATGAACAGGGCAGCTGGCATGGCGCGCAGTGCGGAGTGCCCAGCTGTCAACGGCCTTCAGTGTCGCGCGGGTCGATACTGCTGTTAACGTATCAACAATGAGCAGCGGCCGCGAAGATCTCGCCTGGTTTCAAGGGTGGATAGTCTTCAGATGCTTTACGGTAAAGCACCGGCAGCTACTGTTTTTGAGAGTTCTATAAGACAGGAGAGACAAGAGCATGAGTCTGAAGAGAGTCTGTATCTATGGTGCCGGAGCCATTGGCGGTTGGCTTGGCGTGGCGCTGGCCAAGGCCGGCTGCGAGCTGAGCGCCGTGGCGCGGGGCCAGACGCTGGCTGCGCTGCAGCACAACGGCCTGACGCTGGTGCATGGCGAGGAGCGTGAGACCGTGGCCGTCAATGCGCAGCAGGACCCGGCTGAGCTGGGCGTGCAGGATGTGGTGGTGATTGCCGTCAAGGCGCCGTCCATGCCCGATGTGGCGCGTGCCGTCGCACCGCTGATCGGCCCGCAGACCCTGGTGCTGACCGCCATGAACGGCGTGCCCTGGTGGTTTCTGGCCGGTGGCGTGGATGCCAGCCTGCGCGGCCTGCAGCTCAGGACAGTGGATCCGCAGGGCGAGATTGCGCGCGCCATTCCCACCGAGCAGGTGCTCGGGTCGGTGGTGCATGCCAGCTGCTCCCTTGACGCTCCCGGCGTGGTGCGCCGGCATTTCGGCAACAGCCTCATCGTCGGCGAGCCCACGGCCCAGTCCGGCGATGCGCCCACGCCGCGCCTGCTGGCGCTGGCCGAGCTGCTGCGTGCGGGTGGTCTCGAGGTCAGGCTCAGCGACAACATCCAGCGCGACGCCTGGTACAAGCTCTGGGGCAATATGACCATGAACCCCGTCAGTGCGATCACGGGCGCGACCACGGACAGGATTCTGGGCGATGAGCTGGTGCGCAACTTCATCACGGCCGTGATGCTGGAAGCCCGCGAAATCGGCGCGCGCATCGGCCTGCCGATTGCCGACAGTCCGCAGGACCGCCATCAGGTCACGCTCAAGCTGGGCGGCTTCAAGACCTCCATGCTCCAGGATGTGGAAGCCGGCAAGCCGGTGGAGCTGGATGCCCTGGTGGGCGCGGTGCGCGAGATGGGCGCCATGTGTGGCATGAGCACGCCGTTCACCGATGCGCTGCTGGGACTGACGCGGCTGCGCGCGCAGCAGCTGGGTCTGTATCCGGTGTAAGGCGGTGGCGGGCAGGACGCTCTTGGGCCTAGACTAGATGGCATGAGCACCACATCTACCCAGACCGCCACTCTCAAGTCCGCATCCGCGCAGGACAGCCATTGGGCCACGCTGTGCGTGGTGACGACGACCGTTGGGCATTCGGCCGAGGCCGAGGACATGGCGCGGGCGCTGGTCTCGGCCAAGGCTGCGGCCTGCGTGCAGACCGAGCGCATCACCTCGTATTACGAGTGGGACGGCGTGCTGCAGACCGCTCCCGAATGGCGTTTGATCTGCAAGACCCTGCCCGAGGCCCTGCCGCGGCTGACGCAGCTGCTGCGCAGCCATCACAGCTATGAAGTGCCCCAGATCACCATGCGCACCGAGCGCTGCCTCAACGACTATGCCAAATGGCTCAAGCAGCAGGTGCAGCTCTGAAGCCTGAATAAAAAAGGAGCGCCTTGCGCGCTCCTTCATTAGGTTTCAGTACTTAATCTATCTGAAAACTTGATAGATAAAGCGCTGGCAGCTATGGTTTTTGTGCTTCAGGACAGCAAGGCCTGGGCGAACTCGCGTGCGCTAAAGGTTTCCAGATCCTCGATCTTCTCGCCCACGCCGATGAAGTAGACAGGCACGGGGCGCTCCTGCGCAATCGCGGCCAGCACGCCGCCCTTGGCCGTGCCGTCGAGCTTGGTGACGATCAGGCCCGTGAGCTGCAGCGCGTCATCGAAGGCGCGCACCTGGGTCAGCGCGTTCTGGCCGGTGTTGCCGTCAATCACCAGCAGCACCTCATGGGGCGCCGTGCCGTCGGCCTTGCTCACCACGCGCTTGATCTTCTTGAGCTCTTCCATCAGATGCAGCTGCGTGGGCAGGCGTCCGGCCGTATCGACCAGCACCACATCCTTTTTGCGTGCCTTGCCGGCGGAGACGGCATCGAAGCTCACGGCGGCAGGGTCGCCACCGTCCTGGCTGATGATCTCCACGGTGTTGCGATTGGCCCAGACGCCCAGCTGCTCGCGCGCGGCGGCGCGGAAGGTGTCGGCGGCGGCCAGCAGCACGGACTGCTCGCCGTCGGCCAGATGCTTGGTCAGCTTGCCGATGGAGGTGGTCTTGCCCGCACCGTTGACGCCGGCCACCATGATGACGGTCGGTGTGTGCTCGCCGATGGTCAGCGGCTTTTCCAGGGGCCTCAGCAAATCGGTCAGCGCATCAGCCAGCAGCGCCTTGACGGCGGCAGGCTCGGTGGTCTTGGTTTCCTTGACGCGGCGCTTCAGGTCTTCCAGCAGATGCTGGGTGGCCTTGACGCCGGTGTCGGCCATTAGCAGCGCGTCTTCCAGCTCTTCATAGAGCCGGTCGTCGATCTGCGTGCCGGTAAAGACGGTGGCGATGCTGGAGCCGGTCTTGCGCAGACCGGCTTTCAGCCGTTCCATCCAGTTTTGACGGGAATTTGGGGCTTGCGGCTTTGCGGTAGGCTCGGGGGCTGCTACAAAATCCTGAGTGGCAGGCTGATCTTCGGCGGCCTTGGCCGTCGCGCCGCCACCAAAGGGCTTGCGCCACCAGGAGCTGCTGCCGTTTTCGGCAGGCGTATCCTGTGGAGCTGGCCCGGTTTGCGGGGCAGGAGCGGGCGCCGCGGCTGCCTCGGCAGCGGGCGTGGTGTTCACTGCATCGGGTGAACTGGGCTTTTTCTTGAAAAAACTGAACATTGGCGGGTTTTTAGAATCGCATCATTCTATGAAACATGTACGCGCACTCCCTGTACTGGGCTTAATGGCCTGTTTGAGCGCTGGGGCAGCCTTGGCTGCGCCGGGCGCATCGTCGCAACCTGTGCCTGCTGCCGCCACGGCGGCCGCGCCGCAAGTGCAGCAGTTCACACTGAAGAACGGCATGCAGCTGATCGTGCAGCCCGACCGGCGCGCGCCCACGGCCGTGCACATGGTCTGGGTACGCGTAGGCTCCATGGACGAGGTCGACGGCACCACGGGCGTGGCCCATGCGCTGGAGCACATGATGTTCAAGGGCTCCAAAAGCGTCAAGCCCGGAGACTTCTCGCGTCGCGTGGCGGCGCTGGGCGGCCAGGAAAACGCATTCACCTGGCGTGACTACACGGGCTACTACCAGCAGATTCCGTCCAGCCGTCTGGAAGACGTGATGAAGCTGGAATCCGACCGTTTTGCCAACAACCAGTGGCCGGACTCCGAATTCAAGAAGGAAATCGAGGTCATCAAGGAAGAGCGCCGCATGCGCACCGACGACCAGCCGCGCGCCATGCTGATGGAGCAGCTGATGGCGGCCACCTTCATGGCCTCGCCCTATCGCCGCCCCGTGGTGGGCTGGATGAGCGATCTGAACTCCATGACGCCCGGCGATGTGCGCGATTTCCACAAGCGCTGGTATGTGCCTGCCAACGCCGCCGTGGTCGTGGTGGGGGACGTGAACGTCAACCAGGTACGTGCCTGGGCCGAGCAGTATTACGGCAGCATTCCCGCGCGTGCCCTGCCGCAGCGCAAGCCGCAGACCGAACCCAGGCAGATCGGCGTGCGTCGCATCGAGGTCAAGCAGCCTGCCGAGCAGGCCTTTATCGCCATGGCCTATCGCACGCCCACCCTGAAGAGCGTGGACAAGCTGCAGGCCGACGACAAGGATGCGCTGGCGCTGCTGGTGCTGTCCGCGGTGCTCGACGGTTATGACGGCGCCCGTCTGGAACGCGCCCTGGTGCAGGGCGAAGGCCAGGCCAACGGTCGTGTGGCCGATAGCGCCGGCAGCTCGGCCAGCATTTTGGGGCGCGGGCCCAGCCTGTTCATGCTGACCGGCGTTCCGGCCCAGGGCAAGACCGTGGCCGATGTGGAGGCTGCGCTGCGTGCCCAGATCAAGAAGGTGGCTGATGAGGGCGTGCAGGCCGATGAACTGGAGCGCGTCAAGACGCAGTGGATGGCCTCCAACGTCTATGAGCGTGATTCCGTCATGGGCCAGGCCCAGAACCTGGGCAATTACTGGATTCAGAACATGCCGCTGGATGCCGAGGACAAGCTGCTGGCCGAACTGCGCAAAGTCACCTCTGACGATGTGAAGGCCGTGGCCGTCAAATATTTTGGCGACGACCAGCTCACTGTCGGCACCCTGGTGCCTCAGCCTCTGCCGGCGGGTAGCAAGCCCCAGCGTCCCATGTCGGGCAAGGCGGATGCAGATAAATCCATGCACTGAGCGCAGCGGAGAAACCTATGAAAACTATGAAAAAGATAGCTGCTGGCGCCTTTGTAGTAAGCGCTGGAATGGGTTTTTTAACCCAATCTGCCTGGGCCTTGCTGCCGATAGAGCATTGGACCCAGCCCAGTGGCGCCCAGGTCTGGCTGGTACAAAGTCCCGGCATTCCCATGGTGGATGTGCAGGTGGACTTCGACGCCGGCAGCCGCCGTGATCCCGAGGACAAGGTAGGTCTGGCGACAGCCGTGGCCATGATGTCCTCCAAGGGCATCAAGGCGGCAGGCGATGCGCCTGCGCTGGATGAAAATGGCCTGGGTCAGGCCTGGGCCGACCTGGGCGCCAGTTTTGGCGCCAGTGCGGGGCGTGACAGCTTCAGCTACGGCCTGCGCACTCTTACCGTGCCCGATCTGCAGCAAAAGGCCGTGGCCCTGGCGGCGCGCCAGATCGCCTCGCCAAGCTGGCCCGATGCCGTGTGGCAGCGTGACCGCGAGCGCTGGAGTGCCTCCATCAAGGAAGCCGACACCCGTCCCGGCACCGTGGCCTCCAAGGCATTCCGCAAGGCCGTGTTCGGCAGCTCGCCCTATGGCTATCAGACCACGGTCGACAGCCTGGGCCGGATCGATGTTTCGGCCATGCAGGACTTTCACCGCAAGCTGATTGCCGCCTGCCGTGCCAAGGTCAGCGTGGTGGGCGCGGTCAATCGCCAGCAGGCCGATGCCATGGTCAAGCAGTTGTTGGGGCCGCTGCAGGCCACCAATGGCAACGACTGCCCGCCGCTGCCTGCCGTGGCCAAGGTGCAGGACCTGCAGCAAGCCAAGGTCGAGAACATTCCGTTCGAGTCGGCACAGGCCCAGGTGCTGATCGGCCAGCCCGGCATTGCGCGCAACAACCCCGATTTTCTCGCCGTGATGGTGGGCAACCATATTCTGGGCGGCGGCGGCTTCACCTCGCGGCTGATGGAAGAGGTGCGTGAAAAGCGGGGCCTGACCTATGGCGTCTCCAGCGACTTCTCGCCGGGCCTGGATCGTGGCGCCTTCATCATCGGCCTGCAGACCCGGCCCGATCAGGCGGCCGAGGCACTCAAGGTCTCGCAGGACGTGTTGCGCAAATTCATAGCCGAAGGTCCTAGCGACAAGGAACTCAAGGCGGCCAAGGACAATCTGATAGGCGGCTTCGCCCTGCGCATAGACAGCAATCGCAAGCTGCTGGGCAATGTGGCCAATATTGCCTGGAATGGCCTGCCGCTCGATTATCTGGAGCACTGGACCGATCGCGTTCAGGCTCTGACCACCAAGGACGTGAAGGAGGCGATGCAGCGCATGGTCCAGCCCGAGCGCATGGTCACCATCACTCTCGGAGCCAAGCCATGAGCCGCAGCGCCATCAAGCTACACACCCCGGCAGGCCGCAAGGCGCTGGACAAGATGATTCACGAGTCCGAGCGCAAGGCGCAGGAGCTGGCGGCCAGCCGTCCGGCCCGCCCCGGAGCCAAGGCTGCCCAGCCCGCTGCAGCCAAGCCGGCCGCCACGGGGGCTGGTGAAATCCGCATCATCGGCGGGCAATGGCGTCGCACGCGCCTGGTCGTGGCGCAAAAGCCCGGTCTGCGGCCCACGCCCGATCGTGTGCGCGAGACCCTGTTCAACTGGCTGGGCCAGGACTTGAGCAACTGGAAATGCGTCGATGCCTTCTCGGGCACCGGGGCACTGGGTTTCGAAGCCGCATCGCGCGGCGCGACCAGCGTCATCATGAACGAGCAGGATGCCGCCCTGGTGCAGCAGCTGCAGCGTCTGCAGCAAAAGCTCGATGCCAGGATGGTCAAGGTGCAGCGCGGCGATGCGCTGAGCTGCCTGAAGACCGTGGCGGGCCAGGATCTGATTTTGCTGGACCCGCCATTCGGCCAGACCGAGCTGTTCGAGCCCGCGCTCAAGGCGGCCATCGCGGCCTTGAACGACGGCGGTTTCATTTACCTGGAAGCTCCCGAAGCCTGGGCCGAAGAGCGCCTGCTGGAAATGGGACTGGAGCTGCATCGCTATCTGAAGGCCGGCGCCGTCCATGCGCATCTGCTGAAGAAGCAGTAGACCTTTGCTATTGAACCGGGAGCTGCAGGCGCTTTGAGCAGATGCGTCAGCAGCTCTTTTTTGTATGGGGCAGCGCTGTGCAGGCCTGAATGCATAATCTCTTTACGCTGCACTGCAGCAGCCCTCACCCTCATCAAGACCCGCAGGAGAGAGATAAGCCATGAGCCAGGACCTGATTGCTGTTTACCCCGGAACCTTTGACCCGATCACCCTGGGGCATGAAGATGTGGTGCGCCGGGCTGCACAGCTGTTTGGCAAGGTCATCGTGGCCGTGGCGGCAGGCCATCACAAAAAGACGCTGTTTTCGCTGGAGGAGCGCATTGCCATGGTGCGCGAGTCCTGTGCCAATTATCCTCAGGTGGAGGTGGAGAGCTTTGACGGGCTGCTCGCGCATTTTGTGCTCGCGCGCGGCGCCAAGGCCATGGTGCGCGGCCTGCGTGCGGTGACGGACTTCGACTATGAGTTCCAGCTTGCCGGCATGAACCGCACGCTGATGCCCGAGGTGGAAACCGTGTTCCTCACGCCCAGCGATCGCTATCAGTTCATCAGCTCCACCTTTGTGCGCGAGATTGCCACGCTCAATGGCGATGTGGACAAGTTTGTCTCCAAGGGCGTGCATGAGCGCCTGATGCTCAAGGTCGGCCGCAAGGCCTGAGCTTTCAGCCTCCCTGGCTAGTCGCCCTGCTGCGATAGCTGCTGATGGTCTCGTGGACAAAGCGCAGCTTGTCCCAGGCCGGGCCGGAAATGGCAAACGGATAGGCATCGCCATGGCCGAGGCTGCGATTCAGGCTGTTGTGCAGCAGGGTCAGCGGCACCCACTGGGACTGCATCACCGAAAAATCGGGCGGCACCGGCCCCAGCGGGTTTTGAATGAGTTGCTGGCCCGTGCTGGGTATGTCCGGCACGGTAATGCAGGTGCCGTAGCTGGCAGCGGTCTCCAGCAAGTCCACCATGTGCAGATAGTGAGCCCAGGTTTCGGCCCAGTCCTCCCAGGGGTGTGAGGTGGCATAGGCGCTGATGAACTGACCGCGCCAGCTGTTGTCCAGAGGGTCCTTGCCATAATGGCGCTGCAGGGCCTGGGCATAGTCCTGATTCTCATAGCCAAACAATGCCCTGAAGCGCTCCAGATGCTCGCTGTTGGCTATCAGCTGATCCCAGTAGAAATGTCCCGATTCGTGACGCAGATGTCCTATCAGCGTGCGATAGGGCTCGTGCAAGGCCTGGCGGCGTTTGGCACGTTCGTCGTCGTCCGCCTCGACCACGTTGAGCGTGATCATGCCGCTGGCGTGGCCGGTCATGACGGGATTCTGGCCGGGCAGGTCTGCGAGCAGGGAAAAGCGCGGCTCGGCCACGCGGTGCCCATGAGGGTCCAGCAGGCCCAGCCTGGCCAGGGTGTAGAACAGCCTGCGCTTGGCGACCTCGATCTTGGCCCAGCGCAGCTCATTGGCGGGATCGCTGCCGTCCGGCAGCCATTCGGTCTGTCGGCAGGAAACGCAAAGCGGCTGCGGGTCTGAGGCCTCGATCGCAAAATTGCACAGGCTGATGTTGTGGCGGTGGGCGCAGGCGCGGTAGCGTGTGTCGGGGCCCCCGGCCGGGGGCAGAATGCCGACGCGCAACTGGTCGGGCAGAAAGGCCTGGCTTGCTCCGCAATGCACGCATTGCAGGCTTTCAAAATAGATCAGGTGGCCGCAGGCCTCGCAGTTGAAAACTTGCATGCGGACACTTTAATGGCGAAGTCAGCGACCCGGTTGTAGGAAAAAACAAAGCCAGCTCAAAAGCTGGCTTTGGGGCTGGAAGTGCAGCAGGGCTTTGCTTCATGCGGGCAGATCAGGGTCTGACCACGATGCTGTTGCGCACTTCGCGCACATGCTTGGTCGTGCGGGCAATTTCGCCGGCACGGGCCTTTTCTGCTTCGGATTTGGCAAAGCCCGACAGCTGCACGGTGCCGTTCATGGTTTCCACGCTGATGGCGGTTGCAGAGACATTCTTGTCTTCGGCCATCTTGGCCTTCACCGCAGTGGTGATGCCGGCGTCGTCCACATAGGAGCCCACAGTCTGCTGGTCACGAGCCACCGAGCAGGCCGTGGTTGCCAGCACGGTCGTTGCGGCGACCAGACTGAAAGCCAAAGCGCGAGTCAGATTCTTCATATGGTTCTCCCTTGGTTTTGAAAAGGCGCAAAGAACGCTTGCGAAAAACGGCTCAGAGTGAATTCCTGTTCACTTCCTGCGCGAGCGGCCCAGAAAGAAGGCCGTCGCCAGAGCTGCCCCGGTCGCCGCGGCGATCAGCACGGAGCGCCCAGGTTGTTCGGACACATACTTGGTGGTCGCATCCGCTGCGGTGTTGAACTGACGGCGTGCGCGGTGCGAGCTGTCGGCCCAGAAGTTGATACTGCGCTCGGCCAGATCCTGAGCGCGGTTGGCAAGGTTGTCGATCAGCGGGTTTTCGCTGTCGTCGATATTGCGCATATGACGCCCCGTGGAGTCGATGGCCTCGGAGGCTGTGCGCCGTGCGCGGCGTGCGGCGTCATGAACCTTGTCGGCGACGTCCTCTGCCACATCCTGAGCCTCATTCACCATTTTCTGGGCGGCCTGCTTGCCGGAGTCCGCTGCATCTTCAGCGACATCGGCTACCTTGTGGGCCACATTCTGGGCGGATTGGGCAGCATGCTTTGCCGAGTCCTTGGCATCGGCAGCCAGCTCCTTGGCAGCGTCCTTGAGATCTTCAACCGTGTCCTTGGCGTCTTTTACGGCTTGGCTCATTGTTTGGAACTCCCTGAAATCTAGAAATTATCGTGACAGCGTGAAGTAACGCCAGTCTTCGTAACCCGGCCTATCGGAGGCAGAAGCTGAGAGCGATCATGGCGAATACTGGTGGTTTGTGCAATGTGCAGGAACAAAGTTCTACACATTTGGCGCCAGTGCTATTTCTTCACGAGGCCCATCAGGAAGGTGATGACGGCCATGACCAGAAACACGAAAAACAGAATCTTGGCGATACCTACGGCGCTGGCCGCGATGCCGCCGAAGCCGAACACTGCAGCGATCAAGGCAATCACCAGAAAGACAATGGCGTAGTGCAACATGGTTTTCTCCTATCGAATGCAGGCCGACAGGCATTGCCGTGCGGCCATGTATTGAATGTAGAGAACTGAGCAGCCCAAGCTTGACGGTGAGCTTCTGTCACCAGGGTCGGGGTATTTAGGGACAGTCATGTAGGACTGCGTTGACATGTGCGCCCAGTTCAGGTGCTTGCCATTGTCAAAGGAATGACTGCCGAGATCGTGGTTCCCTTGCCGAGCTGGGATGCCACGGTAAGCCTGCCGCCGACAGCTTCAACACGGTGTTTCATGCCTGCCAGTCCATGGGAGTTGGGGCGCATGCTGGCCGTCTCGAAGCCTTGGCCATCGTCCTGGATCTGCACGGCCACATAGGTGGGATAGTTGTGCACCGTGACGATGACATGGCTGGCCCTGGCGTATTTCCCGATGTTGGTGAGCGACTCCTGTACGACGCGATAGACCGTCAGCTGCGTGGATTCAGGCAGGTCCACTTGCTCCAGGCTGCATTCCACCTCGATGTTGCTGCGTTCACCGAATTCCCGGGTCAGGATTTCCAGCGCGGTGGTCAGGCCCAGGTTGGAGAGAGAAGAGGGGCGGAGGTCTTCAATGATGCGGCGTTTGAGTGCAATCCCGCTGTTGAGCGTCTCGATCAGATGGGTGATGCGTTCGGAGACGTCGGGTGTCGAGGTGTCGATCTTGGACTTGAGGCGCGCAACGTCCAGTTTCGCGGCGGTCAGCAGCGAGCCCAGTTCATCGTGCAACTCGCGTGCCAAGTGCGCTCGCTCATCCTCGCGTACCTGCTGCAAATGGGTTGCCAGCTCGGTGAGGGCCGCTGTGCGGTCGCGAACGACTTCCTCCAGACGATTGCGTTCATCGCGCTGAATCTCCTGCTCGCGCTGATGTGAGTGCTGCAACGCATTGGCCTGTCGCAGATACATGAAGAAGCCCAGAATCCCCAGAGCGGTCACTGTCGCAATTCCCAGGCGTGACAGACCCAGCGTTTGTTCGATATCCGCGAGATTGGACTTGACGCGCTGATCGATGCTGTCCATCAGGGTTTTGATATGGCCCCGTATGGCATCCATGTTTTCCATGCCTACGTCGGTAAACATCACAAAGCGCCACGCTTCATCGTTGCCCTGGCGATAAAGGCGCAGGCTCAGCTCCATTTCGCTGGTCTTGCGCTCGACCTGGCGGGCCAGCGGAGTAAAGGTTGCCAGCTCCTTGGGGTCCATGATGAAGATGCCGCGCAGGTCATCCATGCTGCTGCTGATCGCGGCGGAGGCAGAGTTATAGGGCTCGAGATAGCGCTCCTCTCCTGTCAGCAGGTAGCCGCGCAGGCCGGTTTCCGCATCCAGCATTTGCTGCATCAGCAAATTGAGCTTGGCTCTGGTGGCTTGCGTCTTGGTGAGCGTGTCCAGAGCCTGCAACGAGCGCTTATAGCCTGCTTCATTAATGCTTACCATTAAGACTGCCGCAATGACTGCGATCGTCAGGCTGACTGCAATTTTGCGGATATTGGTCCAACGCATCTACATCCTCTCACCTACAAGGCAATTACCTGATATTCTGCATAACCGTAGCGTCAACGACTGACATCATAGTGCGGGTCTTAAAATGTGATGCGCCCTGGAGATGAGCGCAGTTTCATGAAAAGAGGTGTTCATGATAAAAGTAGGCATAGTGGATGACCATGCGATTGTTCGCTCGGGATTACGCCAATTCCTGTCGGAACATGTAGACCTGAGGGTCGTGGGAGAAGCGGGCAATGGGCGGGAGGCCATTGACTTGGTTCGGGAGCATGAAATTGACGTGCTGTTGATGGACTTGTCCATGCCAGGGCAAAGCGGCATAGATGCCTTGGCAATGCTCAGAGCCAAAGCACCTGATATGGGCATCCTGATACTTAGTGGATACCCTGAGGAGCATTACGCAATCAACTTGATTCGTCAGGGGGCCAGCGGATATCTCAACAAGGAGTGCGATCCCCAGGATATTGCAGAGGCCATCCGCACCGTGGCTCTGGGAAGGCGTTACCTGACGCCGGCGGTGGCCGATCTCCTGGCCCAGCAACTCAACCGCAAGGATGATGTTCCGGCACACGAGCAATTGTCGGAGCGTGAGTTTCAGGTATTCCTGAAGCTTGCGCGCGGCGAGACTGCCGGAGACATTGCCAAATCGCTTTCGTTGAGCGTGAAAACAGTGAGTACTTACCGGACAAGGCTCATGGAAAAAATGGGCCTTTCCTCAAATAGCGATCTGACATACTATGCGTTGAAAAATCGATTGATCGATTAATGAAGACTCAAATAAAAAAGGCTTGAATATTCAAGCCTTTTTTATTTTGCGTTATTTTCAAGATTTACTGGTATTTAAATCAATACAGAAATCGATAAGCGCATCGATTTCGTTGGATTTGTCAAATACGGCATCTGCGCTGAGTTCAAGGCAGCGCTGTCGTATATCGGCGGTCGCGTAATTGCTCAACACGAGCAGCTTTTTCTGCGGTGGTCGATGTTGAAGGCTTGTGACGATGCCGAGACCGCTGCCCTCACGCAAGAACAGGTCCACGATGACCAGATCCCAGGCGTCAGGGTTGTGGCTGAGCCAGCGTACGGCATCGGCTTCGGTCTCTGCCACCCCCACCGCTTCCACATCGGCAAGCTCCGCCATCGTCGCAATCAGGTTGTCGCGAATCGTGGGATTGTCTTCAACAAAAAAGGTACGCAGTTTCACGACGGTAGCAAGCTGATGAGGTGGACGCCAAGGATCAAGCGGCGAGAGTCATTTCAATTCTCAATGTGGAAAATCAATTACGGCCCATGAAAAAATCATTGTATTGTCATTTTTTGTAATTTGTGTTTGGCGTTCCGCAGATATCACAGGTTTTAACCCTAGCAATTTTCATCCTACTCCACTCCATGGAGCGTGCATCAAGCATTTGAAGTTGTCCGACAGAAGATTGGCCAAAACCGACAATCAGCTTCAGTGCTTCCGCAGCTTGCTGGGTGCCGATCAGTCCAACCAGCGGAGCAAAGACGCCCATGGTTGAGCACTGAACCTCTTCAAATTCAGCCTCTGGCGGAAAGACGCATGCATAGCATGGGCTGTCGGGGTTGCGTGGATCAATGACCATCAGCTGGCCATCGACACGGATGGCAGCTCCTTCGACCAGGGGTACGCCGTGGCGTACGCAAGCCGCATTGATGGCCTGGCGGGTCTTGTAGTTGTCGGTGCAGTCGAGCACGATGCTTGCCTCGGGCAGCAGTTCATCGAGCAGGGTCTCGGTTGCACGCTGCTGGATGCAGCGAATCTCGATCCCGGGATTGATGGCATGTACGGCAGTGCGGATCGATTCCACCTTGGCCATGCCTATGCGCTCGGTCGTGTGGGCAATCTGGCGCTGCAGATTGGTCATGTCCACGACGTCGTTGTCGACGATGGTGATGCGCCCCACACCTGCCGAGCCCAGATAGAGTGCGGCAGGCGAGCCCAAGCCGCCGGCTCCAATGATCACTGCATGCGCCGCCAGAATGCGCTCCTGGCCTTCGATGCCGATCTCGTCGAGCATGATGTGACGGGAATAGCGTAGCAATTGATCGTCATTCATCGGTTTGCTTCCATGGTTCCAAGAAAAAAGCCGGGCAAGCCCGGCTGATTTTGAGCGGGTTCCATAACCCGGTGCTTATTTTTTGCTCTTGTCGGATTCGCCTTTTTCGGGCGCTTTCTTGTCAGCGGGCTTTTTGTCCGCGGCCGTCGCGTCTCCGGGCTTCTCTTCGATTTTGCGCTCCGTCAGGGTTTTGCTGACCTTGACAGCTTGGCCTTTGAGCTTGTTCAGTGCCTGTTGCAGCTGAAAGTCCTTTTCAGACCCGAATTCCGGCAGGCGGCGTTCGGCGGCTGGCTTCTTGGCTTCCTCTTCCAGGCGTTTGCGAGCTTCCTCGCGGGCCTTTTCAAGCGAATCGTTCTTGACCTCCGCACCCTGTCCGCTGGACAAATGCTTTTCAAGGTCTGCTTCACGCATGCTCAGTGCTGCAAACAAATCGCCGTCTGCAGTCTCGTCCACCATCACATCGGGCACGATGCCCTTGGCCTGAATGGATTTTCCGCTAGGCGTGTAGTAGCGCGCCGTCGTCAGCTTGAGAGCCGTATCGGGGCCCAGAGGGCGCACGGTTTGCACCGACCCCTTGCCAAAGGACTGGCTGCCCATGACGGTGGCGCGTTTGTGATCTTGCAGGGCTCCGGCCACGATTTCGCTGGCCGAGGCCGAGCCTTCATTGACCAGCACCACCAGAGGCAGCTTTTTCAGTGCTGCAGGCAGGCGTTGCAAGGGGTCGCCAAAACCGCGCTGGGCGTAGAACTCGGGCGAAGCCTTGTAGACGGCCTTGCTTTCGGCCAACTGGCCGTTGGTCGAAACCACGGGCACATCGGGTGGCAGGAAGGCCGCAGAGATGGCTACGGCAGCATCCAGCAAACCGCCTGGATCGTTGCGCAGGTCCAGCACCAGTCCCTTGAGATTGGGTTCCTGCTTGTAGATTTCCTCGACCTTGCGGACAAAGTCATCGACGGTGCGTTCCTGGAACTGGCTCAGGCGGATCCAGGCGTAGCCAGGCTCGATCACCTTGCCCTTGACCGATTGGGTCTTGATTTCTTCACGGGTGATGGTGACGGGGAAGCTGCGGCTTTCATCCTTTCGCAGGATGTTCAGGCGCACCTTGGTATTCGGTTCGCCACGCATGCGCTTGACAGCGTCATTGAGCGTCAGGCCCTTGACGGCAGTGTCGTCGATCTTGGTGATCAGGTCGCCGGTCTTGAGACCCGCGCGGAAAGCGGGCGAGCCTTCGATGGGGGAGACGATCTTGATCAGCCCGTCTTCCATGGTGATCTCGATGCCGACGCCAACGAACTTGCCGGAAGTGCCTTCCTTGAATTCTTTGTAGGTTTTCTTGTCGAAGTACTGGGAGTGAGGGTCCAGGCTGGAGACCATGCCGGAGATGGCGTCGGTGATCAGCTTCTTGTCGCTGACCTGCTCCACGTAATCGGTCTTGATCAGGCCGAAGACGGCCGACAACTGCTGGATTTCTTCAAGTGGCAGAGGCGTCACACCCCCGCGAGCCAGCGTCTGCAGGGATACGGTGGTCAACGCACCGGCGACCACGCCCACAGAGATCCAGCCTGCAATTTTGATTTTTTGACCCATAGCACCCCTTAAACCATTCGCAATATACACCTTGGACGGCGGAAGGCCCATGAGGTTCCAAGGCCTTTTGCCGTGTCAGTCCTGTTCAGACTGCGCAAGCGGTCTGAACAGGAACGGTGAAGAGGTCTCTCTCAGGCCTTGCCCTGGGCCGCAACTGCCGCTGCAGCCTTGGCTGCGGCTTCGGCGTCGCCCAGGTAGTAGTGGCGGATGGGCTTGAGGTCGGCGTCCAGCTCATAGACCAGAGGAATGCCGTTGGGCACGTTCACGCCCACGATCTGGTCGTCGGCGATGTTGTCCAGATACTTGATCAGGGCGCGGATGGAGTTGCCGTGTGCGGCCACAACCACCCGTTTTCCGGCCTTGATGGCGGGTGCGATGGACTCGTCCCAGAACGGCACAACGCGGGCCACCGTGTCCTTGAGGCACTCGGTCAGCGGGATCTGCTCGGGCTGCAGCTTGGCGTAGCGCACATCGCTGCGTTCGCTGCGGGGGTCGGTGGCTTCCAGGGCGGGAGGCGGCACGTCGTAGCTGCGGCGCCAGACCAGCACTTGCTCGTCGCCGTACTGCTTGGCCATATCGGCCTTGTTCAGACCTTGCAGACCGCCGTAGTGGCGTTCGTTGAGGCGCCAGCTATGCACCACGGGCAGCCAGGTGCGGTCCATTTCATCCTGCACATGCCACAGGGTACGGATGGCGCGCTTGAGCACGCTGGTATAGGCCACATCGAAGTCATAGCCTTCTGCCTTGAGCAGTTGGCCGGCCTTCTTGGCCTGTTCGACGCCGGTGGCAGTCAGATCCACATCGGTCCAGCCGGTGAAGCGGTTTTCAAGGTTCCAGGTGGATTCACCGTGGCGGATCAGAACGAGCTTGTACATGGATTCTCTCAAAGTAGCAAAGCAGTAATGACACAAAGTCAAAACCGTGCATTTTAGGGGCTGGCCTTTGTCCGGGCTTGAAGCAAGGTAAGCCGGTCGCACCCAGCGGTGGCCGCCAAGCTATTCCTGTTGGGCCCTTCGGGGATTGTGAAGAGCACTCACTTGGGGCCTAGGGCATGTGAACAGAGGGTTTTGGCTTGCGAGAACAGGGGCTGTGGCCCTCTGGCGTGATCCGCCGGCAAGCCTGCCTCTAAAATCGTTCGGTTTGCCATCCCAAGGAATGACGTGAAATTCATCATTGATAACTGGTATTTGATCCTGATTGCCGTGGCTTCGGGTGTGATGCTGCTGCTGCCCGCACTGCGCGGTGCCACAGGCGGCTCGCTGTCGGCAGCGGCTGCGGTGCACCTGATCAACCGCGAAAAAGCCGTGGTGCTGGACGTCTGCGAGCCCGAAGAGTTTGCCGCCGGCCATGTCAACGGAGCCAGGAACCTGCCGCTGAGCCAGTTGGAAGAAAAGCTGCCCACCACCGTCAAGAACAAGCAACTGCCCGTGGTGCTGGTGTGTGCATCGGGCGCCCGTGCCGTGCGTGCCGAGGCCGTGGCCAAGAAGCTGGGTTACGAAAAGGCCCAGGCGCTGGCTGGCGGCATGAAGGCCTGGCGCGATGCCGGCCTGCCGGTTGAAAAAGCCTGATTCGGCCGCAACTGAGAACTGTGACGACTGCAGCACAGCGTGCTGCATTGCAAAAACTACAAGGAAGTTGCTCATGCAAGCCGTGAAGATGTACACCACCGCCGTCTGCCCCTATTGCATTCGTGCCAAGCAGATTCTCAAGTCCAAGGGCGTGGATCAGATCGAGGAAGTGCGCATCGATTTCGATACCGCTGCCCGCGATCACATGATGCAGGTCACCGGCCGCCGCACCGTACCCCAGATCTTCATTGGCGATACCCATGTGGGCGGTTGCGACGATCTGATGGCGCTGGATGCCAAGGGCGGTCTGCTGCCCCTGCTGCAAAGCTGATTACATGCCGTGCCACTGCCGCCAAACGGCATGAATTTGCGCTTTGTGCTGCTTGCTACGATGCAGCCTCTGGCTGTCACTGCATAATGCAAAGCGCTATTTCATGGAAATGCCTGCTGTGAGGATAGCTGCGTGCTAGTCCTCTGCGCAGGCATTTGCATTTCCCTCTCAAGATTTTCTGAAAGACCTAGCTCATCATGGCCGAACAAGACAACAGCCCCGTGTTCCAGATCCAGCGCGTGTATCTGAAGGACCTGTCCCTGGAGCAGCCCAATTCTCCCGCCATCCTGCTGGAGCAAGAGCAGCCCAGCGTGGACATCCAGCTGGGTGTGGAAGCCACTCCCGTGGCTGAAGGCGTCTACGAAGTGGCCGTGACCGCCACGGTTCAGACCAAGATTCAGGACAAGACCGTGTTCCTGGTCGAAGCCAAGCAGGCCGGCATCTTCGAAATCCGCAACGTGCCCGAAGACCAGATGGGCGGCGTGATCGGCATTGCCTGCCCCCAGATCATCTACCCCTATCTGCGCGGCAACGTGGCCGACGTGGTGACCCGCGCCGGTTTCCCTCCCGTGCACCTGGCCGAGATCAACTTCCAGGCCATGTACGAGCAGCAGCAAGCGGCTGCCGCAGCACAGGCCGAAGGCCAGCTGCCCCAGTAAGCTGACGGCAATTGTTGATTCCTGCGATGTGCAAGAATCGGCAGCCAGGCAAAAAGAGGCCCTAGCGGCCTCTTTTTCTTGTGGGTTGTGCGCAAACTGCTATCAAAATTCAGGTATGAAAATTCTTGTCATCGGCGCTGGCGCCTGGGGTACGGCCATGGCCATCAGCGCGGCCACCCATCCCGAGCAGGGCAGCGTCAGACTCTGGGCACGTGACCCGGCGCAGGCGCAGCTCATGCAGGCCGAGCGCGCCAACAGCCGCTATCTGCCCGGCATCCGCTTCCCGGATGCGCTCACGGTGGTCAGCGGTGATGTGATGGCCCATGTGGCGGATGCCGATCTGATCGTGCTGGGCACGCCCATGGCGGCGCTGCGCCAGTGGCTGGGCCAGCTCAAGGATTGCCGCCGGCCCGTGGTCTGGCTGTGCAAGGGCTTCGAGGCCGTGGCCGCCGACGCACCTGCCGGCAGCTATGGGCTGATGGCGCATGAAGTCTGCCAACAGGTGGCTCCGCAGCTGCAAAGCGGTGCGCTCAGCGGCCCCAGCTTTGCGGCCGAGGTGGCGCGCCAGCAGCCTACGGCTTTGGTGGCCGCCAGCGCCCATGAGGGCGTGAGCGAGCTGTTGGTGTCGGCCTTTCACGGCGAGGCCATGCGCGTCTATGCCAATCAGGACATCGTGGGCGTGGAAGTCGGCGGAGCCGTCAAGAATGTGCTGGCCATTGCCACGGGTCTTTGCGACGGCCTGCAGCTGGGGCTGAACGCGCGCGCGGCCCTGGTCACGCGTGGCCTGGCCGAGATGACGCGCCTGGGCGTGGCGCTGGGCGCGCGCGCCGAAACCTTCATGGGCCTGTCCGGCCTTGGCGATCTGGTGCTGACCGCCACCGGCGATCTCTCGCGCAATCGCAAGGTGGGTCTGCTGCTGGCCGAAGGCAAGAGCCTGGAGCAGGCCGTGACATCGCTGGGCCATGTGGCCGAGGGTGTGTACAGCGCCCGCACCGTGCTCGCACGGGCGCGCCAGGTCGGCGTGGAAATGCCCATTACCGAAACCGTGGTTGCCTTGCTGGACGGTCAGCTGCCGGTGACCGAAGCCGTGCAGCACCTGATGGTGCGCGATCCGCGCGGCGAATAAGCCTATAGAACGATAGCTGTTAGCGCTTGATATTCATGGATCTCAGATACTTTTCTATCTGAAAGTTAATGGATGCAGGCGGTCGCAGCTATTGTTTTCCATGGTGCTGACTGACGGATTCAGGCGCGCCCGGCGAGCTACTTCGCCTCTCTGACGCTGAGCCAGGCACTCGCCGCCCCGCACAGCGCAATGACGACCATGCCCAGCACGGCCCATTGGTCGGGGATATGGCCATAGACCAGCCAGCCTGCCAGCAGTGCGCAGGGAATCTGGCTGTAGAGAAACGGCGTGATGGTCGCAGGCTCGGCTTTTTCATAGGCCTTGAGCAGCATCAGGTGTCCGACTGCGCTGCCTGCGCCCATGGCAATCGCGGCCAGCCAGAGTGCGGCGCTGTCCGGCAGCTGCCAGGACCAGGGTAGGGCCATGCAGCTCAGGCTCAGGGCCACGAGGCTGGTGTAGATCTGCGTGGTCAGCGGGCGCTCCTTGCCCGCCATGCGGCTGCTCAGGATCTGATAGGCGGTATTGGCCAGCAGCTGCAGCGCAGGCCAGACCAGGGCCCAGCCGCTGAACTGGCCGCCGCCCGGCCGCAAGATGACCAGCGTGCCCGCAAAGCCCAGCGCCACCAGCACCCAGCGCAAGGGGCTGACCTGCTGGCCCAGCCAGAGCGCGGCCAGCAAGGTCAGGGCCAGCGGCGTCAGCGCCACGATGGCCGTGAACTCCGCCAGTGGCAGATAACGCAGGCTGAGCATGGCCAGCGCATTGCTCAGACAAAACAGAATGGCGCGCAGACACTGAAAGCCCGGGCGCTGGGTGCGAAAAATCTCCAGCCCATGTCTTGCCACGCCAAAGCCCACGGTCAGCACCGACTGCAGCGCATAGCGCAGCCACAACGCCATCAGCAGCGGCAGCACGGCGCCCGCATATTTGGAGCCCGTATCGAGTATCGAAAAACAGGCGCAGGCCAGCACTGTGAAGCCAATACCCGTCAGCGTGTGGTGATGGGGGGAAGTGGCGGGTTGCTGTGACATGGAGAGAGCTCATTGGGCACTGCGCGGTGCCATAGAGAAAAGAAATTCAGGTGATTCTGGCCTGAAACCCTTTAAAGATAAGCGCTAGCTGCTATTTAACTTGAAGATGCAATTGCTAAAGGGCGCGGGCCAAACAAGAGCAGCCAAGCAAGGGCCGCCCCGCAGCGATGGCTGCGTCCCCCTCCCATAGCGCGCAGCGCGTAGAGAGAGGGGCGCCCGGCCAGGGGAAGCCGCAAAGCGGCTCAGGGGGAGCTTACAGGCCCAATTCCAGGGCCAGCAGTTCCTCCACCGTCTGGCGACGGCGAATCAGCTGGCTCTGAGCGCCATCGACCAGCACTTCGGCGGCCAGCGGGCGGGTGTTGTAGTTGCTGGACATGGAGCTGCCGTAGGCGCCCGTGTCATGAATCACCAGCAGGTCGCCCACGCTGGCGCCGGCCAGCGAGCGCGGCAGCACCACGCCGCCGTCGCCCTGGGTGAAGACATCGCCCGATTCGCACAGCGGGCCGGCCACCACGCTGTCCTGCGCGGGCAGGCTCTGGCCGTCGCGGCGCAGCACTTCCATGCCGTGGTAGCTGCCGTACATGCTGGGGCGCATCAGTTCGTTGAAGCCGGTGTCCACCAGCACGAAGTGGTTGCTGCCCGCATTCTTGGTGGCGCGCACGGTGCCCAGCAGCACGCCGGACTCGGCCACCAGGAAGCGGCCGGGTTCCAGTTCCAGACCCAGGCTGTGGCCCACGATGCCTTCTGCCTGCTTGCGCGCCGCATCCCACAGACCGTGGTAGTGGTTGGTGTCGATGGTGGCATCGCCAGCACGATAGGGGATGGACAGGCCGCCGCCGGCCGAAATCGCATGCAGGTCCACGCCCGCCGCCTTGGTGCGCTCGACCAGCTTGACCATGGCGCCGCAGACTTCCTGCAGATGGCCGTAGTCCACGCCCGAGCCGATGTGCATATGCAGGCCGGCCAGCACCAGGCCGCCGGCCTTGATGGCGTCCAGTGCGACTTCGAGTTCGCTGTGCCAGATGCCGTGCTTGCTGTGCTCGCCGCCGGTGTTGGTCTTGTTGCTGTGACCGTGGCCGAAGCCGGGGTTGATGCGCAGCCAGACATGGTGGCCCTTGGACACGGCGGCCAGCTGGTGCAGCATGTCGATGGAGCCCGCGTTCACAGGCACCTGGTGTTCCACCACGGTGGCCAGCGTGGCCTCGTCCATCACGTCGGCCGTGAAGACGATATCGGCAGGTTCGCCGAAGCCGGGCGTGAAGCCCGCCGCCAGCGCACGCAGGACTTCGCCGCGCGAGACCGCATCCACCTTCACGCCTTGCTCGCGCATGAGCTTGAGGATGTGAATGTTGGAGCAGGCCTTCTGGGCAAAGCGCACGGTGTCGAAAGCCTTGAGCTGGGCAATGCGCTCGCGGATGGTAGCGGCGTCATAAACCCACAGCGGCGTGCCGTACTGGTCAGCCAGGTTCCAGAGCTGTGCGGGAGAGAAGGGGTTTGCCATGGGCGGTCTCTTGAAAGGGAATAGTTCAGCGCATCATGCATGCGGCTGTCTATTCAGTCCAATAGCTTGATTTATGAAGATTATTCAATATTGATATGCTTTGGGCATGACTGATTCAGAAGCTTCTCAGCGCATCACCCACCGCCATATCGAGGTGTTCCGTGCCGTCATGACGGCCGGCAGCGTCACGGGCGCGGCGCAACTGCTCTATACCTCCCAGCCCACGGTCAGCCGCGAGCTGGCGCGCATGGAGCAACTGCTGGGCTATGCACTGTTCGAGCGCGTGCAGGGCCGGCTGCGCGCCAATGCGCGGGCCTTGCTGCTGTGGGACGAGGTGCGGCGCAGCTGGCAGGGTCTGGAGCGCGTGATAGACCGTGCCGTGGAACTGGGGCGCCCGCAGGGCGCGAGCATCAGCGTGCTGTGCCTGCCGGCACTCAGCCACGCCTTGCTGCCGGGCGCGCTGGCGCGTCTGCAGGTCAGTCATGGCGCCGTGGCCGTGAGCGTGAGCACCCAGGAGGCACCGCTGCTGCAGGAATGGATGGCTGCCCAGCGCTTCGACCTGGGCCTGTCCGAGCTGGCCGAGGCGCCGCCGGGCACACGCAGCCAGCCCTTGCCGGCCATGGACGAGGTAGCCGTGCTGCCTGCCAACCATCCGCTGGCGCAGAAGGCGCTGCTGAGCGAGCGGGACTTTGAGGGCGAATCCTTCATCAGCCTGGCGCGCGACGACCCCTACCGGGCCCAGATCGATGCGGTGTTCGCCCGTGCCGGCGTACAGCGCCGGCTGAGCCTGGAGACCGCCAGCGCCGTTGCCGTCTGCGCCATGGTCCAGCATGGCCTGGGTCTGGCCATCGTCAACCCGCTGACTGCGCGGGCCTGCGCCGGCCCACAGTTGGTGGTGCGGCCGCTGGCGTTCTCGATAGCGTTCCAGGTGCATATGCTGCTGCCGCTGCACCGGCCTGCCGATGCGGGCCTGCCCTGGCTGACGGCGGCACTGGAGCAGGAGGCACTCAGCCTGCTTGGGCACAGGCGCTGAATTCGGCGATAGGGCTTTCGCAGGTGAGCTTGCGCAAACTTCTATGTTGCAGTGCACAATAAAACGCCTGAGTGCAAGGAGTTACACATGCCTGAATCCGCCATCCCCCACCGCACTGCCAGCGAACTGCTGGACATCAGCATGGCCGTGCCTCAGGTCATCAACCACCGGCTCACGCGCATGGCCCTCAGCGGTCCGTTGCTCTCTGCGCGCGACCAGAAGGAGTTCACGCGCATGGTGGTGGAAAAGCAGGTCGCCTTCAGCCAGGCCTGGCTGACCATGGGGGCTGAAATGTTCAAGGTGCAGCAGCAGCTGTGTCTGGCCTGGATGCGCAACCCCTGGACCATGAGCCAGAAGCTGCCTGTGGCGGCCGACAAGGTGGCGGCCAGAAGCCTGGCGCCGATTCGCCGCAAGGCCGTGGCCAATGCCAAGCGCCTGTCGCAGACCAGCCTGAAATAAGCGGCCACCAGCCGCCAAACCTAGACCCTGATGCGTTCTATCAGTCGTTGACTGGCCTCGTCCAGCCCCGTCAGCTCCACGCGGCAGCCATGCTGGCGCAGGCGCTCCATCACCTTGTCCAGCGCGCCCACGGCAGTGATGTCCCAGAAATGAGCGCCACTTACATCGATGCGGACCGGCCTGCCGGCCGCGGCATGCACGTCGAAGGCTTCGATCAGCGCATCGGCCGAGGCAAAAAACACCTGGCCGCTCACCGTCCAGGTATAGAGTCCGCCGGCCTCGTCCAGGCTGCCCCGGACCTGCAGCATATGGGCCACCTTGAAGGTGAAGAACACGCCCGAGAGCAGCACGCCTGCCACCACGCCGGCGGCCAGATTGTGGGTGGCGATGGTGATGACCACCGTCACCAGCATCACCGAGCTGGACAGGCGCGGGTGGCGCACCAGATTGCCCAGCGACTTCCAGTCGAAGGTCGAGACCGACACCATGACCATGATGGCCACCAGAGCAATCACCGGTACCCGCGACACCCAGGGCTTGAGGGCGACCATGAGAATCAGCAGAAACACCCCGGCAAACAGGGTGGACAGACGACCGCGGCCGCCGTATTTCACGTTGCCAACCGCCTGGCCTATCATGCCGCAGCCCGCAATGCCGCCGAACAGGCTGGCCGAGACATTGGCCAGGCCCAGGCCCGTGCATTCGCGGCTCTTGTTGCTGGGCGTGCCCGTCAGGTCGTCCACCACGGCGGCTGTGAGCACCGACTCCAGCAGACCCACCATGGCAATCGCCAGGGCTGGCAGGGCGATGATGCGCAGCGTCTCCAGGCTCGCGGGGATTTCGGGCAGGGCGAACAGCGGCAGGCTGTCCGGCAGATGGCCCAGATCGGCCACGGTCTTGAGGGGCAGGCCCATGAAGCTGGCGAGCAGCGTCAGCACCAGCACGCAGATCAGTGGTGAGGGAATGGCGTTCAGCGCCTTGAGCTGCAGTCTCTGTCCCAGCCAGGGCAGGCCGTAGATCAGGGCCAGGCCCAGGGCCAGCATGGCCCAGGTGGCGGTGTTGGCTCCGTGCAGATGCGGCAACTGGGCTGAAAAGATCAGAATGGCCAGCGCGTTGACAAAACCCGTGCGCACCGAACTGGAGACAAAGCGCACCAGGCTGCCCATCTTGCACAGGCCGAAAGCGATCTGCATGACGCCGGCCAGAAGGCCCGCGGCCAGCAGATATGGCAGACCATGCGATGCGACCAGCGGAGCCGCCACCAGGGCCACCGAGCCGGCCGCTGCCGAGACCATGGCCGGACGTGCGCCGAACACGGCAATCACGATGCTGATGATGAAGGAGGCATACAGCCCCACGGCCGGGTCCACACCCGCGACAAAGGAAAAGGCAATGACCTCGGGAATCAGCGCAAACGTGGCGACGGCGCCGGCCAGCAGCTCACGCGGCACGCTGGGCGCCCATTCGGCGCGCCATCGGCTCAGAGAAAAATGGGGATTCATATCGCAGCAGCAAGTGATGCGCTGCCTGTGCAGAGCAGGCAGCGCCGGTGGGCGATATTAAGCAGTGCCCGGGACTTTTGCTGCGCAAGGGTCAGGCCGGGCGCTTGAAGCACACCATCTTGGGCCTGAAGCGCTGCAGCACCTCGCCGCGCTGGTTTTTGGTGTGGGAGAGCACGCGCACCAGGGCCCGGTTGGGTTTGGACTGGGAAGGAATGATCTCCACGATTTCCGACTCGACCTGCAGCACGTCACCAGGGCGTGTGGGCTGGGGCCAGGCCAGCTCTTCCATGCCGCCGCCGATCACGCCGTCGGCCAGGGGAATGCTTTGCGTCACCAGCAGCATGCTGATGGAGGCCGTATGCCAGCCGCTGGCGGCCAGGCCCTGGAAGAAGGTGTGCTTGGCGGCTTCGGGGTCGAGGTGAAAGACCTGGGGGTCG
Source organism: Comamonas sp. HJ-2 (assembly GCF_053615495.1). Lineage (NCBI taxonomy): Bacteria > Pseudomonadati > Pseudomonadota > Betaproteobacteria > Burkholderiales > Comamonadaceae > Comamonas > Comamonas sp. HJ-2. Next base: position 24,777 of record NZ_JBSIFD010000025.1, read on the forward strand.
AACTGCCTGGCATAGGCAATGATTTGCGCCTCATCCAGCGGGTAGCCTTCGCTGACGAACTTCTGGCCCACGTACAGATCATCGAGATACAGTTTTTCGCTCATTTGGCTCCTCGTTCCTTCTTGTGTGGAGTAGCCGACAGTATGCGCGGCAGCGGCCCTGGCCGCTGTTGCCAAGGTGCCAGAGCGCTATGCTCGGGCCCATGAATTTCGAGTTTGAAGATTCCGAGGTCGCCGCAATCAGCCTGCAGAACGGCGCATTGCAGATCCGCTTTTCCGCTGCCCGTGTGCTTGACGGTGACCGAGTCGGGGCCGGGGAGGGCCTGTGGCAGCCGATGCTATTGATATGCAAGCAAACTGCGCAGGCTGACAAGGTGCCGGAGGCCGATTTGGCGCGAATCCTGGCCGCCGTGGGCCGTGTCCGGCAAGCGCAGCTGCATATTGCTGGTCAGCGCCTGCGCAGCCTGCCCCTGCCTTTTGTCAGCGATGCCGATTTTGTGCTGGAGCTGGAAATGGGCAGCGGCCTGTTCTGCCGGCTCAATGGGCAGGGACTTGAGCTGCAGCCTCTGCCCGGTCGGTCATCGACGGACTCCTACCAGTGCTGAGAGCGCTACTCGCCTCTGCATTGGTCTTGATGCCTGACGCTGGCGGGGCCTGAATCAGAGACACGAGGCAAGGGCCTGATCCTGGGTTGGCCGCGCCGCAGCGGGTGTGCCGCCCGCTGCCCACATGCCTCGCCACAAAGCGCCTAGGAAGGCCTAGAACTCCAGGTTGTCTATGAGCCGGGTGCTACCCAGGCGTGCTGCGCCCAGGGCCACCAACTCGCCGCTGCGCGCATCGACAGGTGTCTGCAGATCGCTGCGCTGGCGCACGCTCAGATAGTCGGGCTCCCAGCCCTTGGCGCGCAGCGCGGCCATGGCCTGCGCTTCGAGATCGGCCAGATTGCCGCCCTGGCGTGCGGCATCGGCCAGTGCCTTGAGCGCCTGCGACAGCGCCATGGCCTGCACACGCTGCTCATCGCTGAGGTAGCCGTTGCGCGAGCTCAGGGCCAGGCCGCTGTCGGCGCGTGCCGTGGCGCAGCCGATGATCTCTATGGGCAGGGCGAACTGCTGCACCATGCGGCGGATCACCATCAACTGCTGATAGTCCTTCTGCCCGAAAACGGCCGTGCCGCCGCCCGTGGTGGCAAACACGGCCTGGAACAGCTTCATGACCACGGTGCAGACGCCGGTGAAGAAGCCGGGGCGGAAGTGCCCTTCCAGAATGTCGGCCAGCTGCGCATCGGGCTGGACCTTGAAGGTCTGCGGCTCGGGGTAGAGGTCTTTCTCCCTGGGGGCGAAGACGATGTCGCAGCCCTCGGCTTCCAGCTTGGCGCAGTCGGCATCGAAGGTGCGCGGGTAGCTGTCGAAATCTTCGTGAGGCAGAAACTGCAGGCGGTTCACGAAGATGCTGGCCACGGTCACATCGCCATGCTGGCGGGCCTGGCGCACCAGGGAGAGATGGCCTTCGTGCAGATTGCCCATGGTGGGCACAAAAGCAGGGCGGCCGCGACCGGCCAGGGCGGCGCGCAGGTCGGCGATGGTGTGAACGATTTGCATGACTCAAACAGTGGGGGAAAACAAAAACAAAAGCCCGGACTCACCAGGCGTGCAGGGCATTGTCGGGGAAGCTGCCATTCTTGACGGCCTGCACATAGGCTTCCATGGCGCCCTTGACGCTGCCTGCATCGGCCATGAAGTTGTGCACGAACCTGGCCATCTTGCCCAGGTTCACGCCCAGCATGTCGTGCAGCACCAGAACCTGGCCGGCCGTGCCATTGCCCGCGCCAATGCCTATGGTGTGGCACAGCGGCAGCTCTTCGGTCAGTTGGGCGGACAGGGCTGCGGGCACCATCTCCAGCACCAGCATGGCGGCCCCGGCGTCCTGCAACTCCAGCGCATGCTGGCGCAGCGTAGCGGCGGCCTGTTCGTCCTTGCCCTGGACGCGGTAGCCGCCCAGTGCATGCACGGTCTGCGGCGTCAGTCCCAGGTGGGCGCAGACGGGCACGCCGCGATCGACGAGAAAGCGCACGGTGGGTGCGGTCCAACCACCGCCTTCGAGCTTGACCATATGGGCGCCGGCCTGCATCAGCTGACAGGCGCTGCGCATGGCCTGTTCGGGACTTTCGGCATAGCTGCCGTAGGGCATGTCGGCAATCACCCAGGCTGTGGCCTGGGCGCGATGCAGGCCGCGCGTGACGCTGGCCGTGTGATAGGCCATATCCTGAAGCGTCACGCCCACGGTGCTGTGCAGGCCCTGGCAGACCATGCCCAGCGAGTCGCCGACCAGGATGCACTCCACCCCGGCCGCGTCGGCCACGGCGGCAAAAGTGGCGTCATAGGCCGTCAGCATGGTGATTTTTTCACCGGCCGCGCGCATCTGAGCCAGGCGCGGCAGGCTGACGGGGCGGCGCTGGGGCTGGGGCGAAGAGGGGGGGATGGTGCCGTAAGGCGTGCCGGTAGCGGTCATGGATGTCTCCTGGTCTTGTCTATGGCTGGGCCCCGCAGAAAAGCCTGCAGGCAAATTTGCCCGCGAGTCTATGCGATGCTGCGCTGCAGCGCCACGTTGAAAAAGGGTATGGCTGCTGTCGGCCACCTTACTATGCTGTGTGGCCATGCATTGCATGGCCCTGCGTTCAGCGGCCTTCCATTTCTTTTTGCACAAGGTGGTTCATGTCCATGCTCGAGTCCCCGCAGCCCTCGGTTTCAGCGCCTGTGTCAGCCGTTGCCTGGCAGGGGCTGCGCAACGTGAGCTGGCTGGAGTCGCTTTCCGACGAGAGGCTGTCCGTGCTGGCGGGGCAATGCCTTTGGCACCGGCTGGAGTCGGGACAGGTGCTGCACGGGGCCTATACCGATGAGCGCATGTACATGCTGATCAACGGCCAGCTCAGTGTCGGCAGCTACAGCACCAGCGGGCGGGCCATGATTCTGGGTTATCTGGAGCCCGGTTTCTTTTTTGGTGCTTTCGCGCCCAAGCCTCTGGTCAGGCATGTGTCCGTGCAGGTGCAGGCCACGCATGAAAGCCTGGTGGCATCGCTTTCCAGTGCAGAGCTCGAAGCATTGATCATGAGCGATGTTCTGGTCATGCGGGCCGTGGTCCAGCGGCTCAGCGAGCTGGCCGGGGTGCTGGCGCGGCGTGTGGTCAGCCTGGGAACCCTCACGGTGCGGGGCCGCCTGCATGCCCAGTTGCTGGAGCGGGCCGAGATGGCGGGAATCGAGAACGACGAGGCCCTGCTGTCGCCGGCTCCGCGCCAGAACGATCTGGCCTTGATGCTGGGCACCAGCCGCGAAGAAGTCGCACGCGAGATGTCGCGGCTCACGCGCCTGGGCCTGCTCAGACGTGAAGGGCGCAATCTGCGTCTTTGCCGCGTCGATGGCCTGCGGCTGCTGCTCGAAGAAGCACATTGATTTCGCAATGTGAAATGATTTTTTGCGTGAGAAAACGCACAGACGGCCCGTGGGGGCAGGGCGCATAGTTCAGTCGTGCAGTACGCGGCAGGTCTTCTTTCCGCCGCTGCGCCGTTGAAAGGATTGAAAATGCGCTCCCTCACCCGTTTGTTGACCGCAGCTGTGCTGACCGCCAGCGCCGCGGTTGCCATGGCTCAAGACCTCCCCCAAACTTCCGTAACCGCCAGCAAAAGTCGTGCCGAAGTGATGGCCGACCTTGAGATGTACCAGCGTGCAGGTCTGGGCTATATGCCCACGCCTGCGGCTTATGTCGAAACAGAATTCAGCACCGAGTACCGCAAGGCTTATGCCGAATACCAGCGTCTGCTGGCCAGCCCCGCCTACACGGCTGCCGTGGCCAAGTACCAGTCGCAACTGGGCGGCAAGTAACAGAGTTCTCTCTTAGCCATCCGACAGAGGTGGCCCATTGGTGGATGCGCGCTGAGGGATTCCTTCAGCGCGTTTTTTTATGCCGGCAATGCCAGGCTGATGGATATAGCAAGTTTGATAGCATTCGGCGCATATTGATAGTGTGCTTGCAGGTGATCTGACTTGAAAACCGTTCTTGATTTCACCGCTCCCTGGCAGACGGGTGCTGCCCGTTTGCAGCATGGCTTTGACGAGCCCGAGAAGGTCTTGCAAGCGTATCGGCCCGAGGACGTGCCTGCCGTGCTGGAAGCCGTGCAGCAGGCCGCCGAGCAAGGCCTGTGGTGCGTGGGCTGGCTGGCCTATGAGGCGGCCAGCGGGTTTGATCGCGCCTATGCCGAGGCCGTGCATAGGAATTCCACTGGCCAGCCGCTGGCCTGGTTCGGCCTGCATCGCGCGCCGCTGGCTGCCTGCGGGGAGAACCCGCCCGTGCCTTCTGCTGCAATACATTGGCAGACGGCTCTGAGCCGCGAACAGTTCGATGCCCATGTGGCGCGCATTCATGCGGCCATCGCGGCGGGCGACTGCTATCAGATCAATTACACAGCCCCCTTGACTGCAGAGCTATCGGGTGAGAAAGAGTCCGACACTTCCGCCCTGGCCCAAGAGCTGTTTGCAAGGCTGCAGCAGGCCCAGCCCGGAGGCTATGCGGCATTGGTCGATTGCGGCGACATGCAGGTGCTGTCGCTGTCCCCGGAGTTGTTTTTCGACTGGGACGGCGAGCGGATTCTGACCCGCCCCATGAAGGGCACGGCGGCGCGCGGCAGGACCCCCGAAGCCGATGCGAAGGCCGCGCAAACCATGCGCGAGTCGGCCAAGGAGCGGGCCGAGAACGTGATGATTGTGGACTTGCTGCGCAACGATCTGTCACGCATAGCCGTGCCGCACAGCGTGAAAGTGCCGCAGCTGTTTCAGGTCCAGGCACTGCCGGCCGTCTGGCAGATGACCTCGGATGTGGTGGCACGCACGCGCCCGGATGTGCGGCTGGTGGATGTATTCGGGGCGCTATTCCCTTGCGGCTCTATCACCGGGGCGCCCAAGCGCCAGGCCATGCGCCTGATTCGCGAGCTGGAGCCCGAGCCCCGTGGCGTCTACTGCGGTGCGCTGGGCGTGGTGCGACCCGGGGCCAGGCCGGGGAGTATTCACGCAACTTTCAATGTTCCCATTCGCACCGTGGTGCTCAGGAATGGGCGCCTGAGCTGCGGCGTAGGCAGCGGTATCACGGCCAGCGCCAATGCGGCCGATGAATGGATGGAATGGCAACACAAGCAGGCTTTTCTGAAGGTGCTTGAGCAAGGTGTTGGAGCATGAACACGAATCTTGAGATCCTCGAAACCCTGGCGCTCAAGGATGGCCGCTGGCAGAACTGGGCCCTGCATTGGGCGCGCCTGCAGATCACTGCGCAGCATTTTCGCTATCCCTTGATGCAGATGCAGCTGGAGTCCGATATGGAGCGCATGGCCAGGCAGACTCATGCCATGGGCGACTGGCGCGTGCGGCTGGCGCTTTCGATCACCGGTGAAGTGCAGATCACGGCCGAGCCCTTGCCGCCCACGGTCCAGCCGGTGGCGCTGCAGCTGGCGCATCAACCCATTGCAAGCGCGGTGGCGCATAGCGATGTGGTGCGTTTCAAAACCTCGGTACGTCAGCATTACGACGCTTTCAAGCCCCAGATCGCCGGCATTTTCGATATCGTGCTTTTCAACGAGGACGGTCAGATCACCGAAGGCACGCGCGGCAATATTGCCGTGCAGCTCGATGGGCGCTGGGTCACCCCGCCGCTGCAATGCGGGCTGCTGCCGGGCGTGGGGCGGGCACTGGCCCTGTCCCAGGGCCGGCTGACAGAGCAGGTGGTGACGCTGCAAGAGGCAAGCCATGCCAGCGGCTGGGCCTTTATCAATAGCCTGCGTGGCTGGCTGGATGCTCGTTTGATCGCCTAGGCCTGGTTTGTTATCGTGCGGATGTAAGCAACCTGGAGGAGTCTCAGCCATGGATGACGACGACTTTGATGCCCTGTATCTGGACCTGATGAAGGAATTCCTGGCCACTGCCACGCCCCTTCAGTGGCTGGCCGTGGTCACCACCATGAACTACGACAACGGCAGTGCGTTGTCCGACTGGATCAGCAAGCATCCCAAGCTGGAGCCGGCCGTTGCCAAGGCCTTGTACTGGTATCAGCAGCCTGGCTATTTCCAGCACTATGCTTCGCAGGACAAGGTTCCCAGCATCAACCGCTCAGGCTGGGCCCGTGTGCAGGCGCTGAGCCAGCGCTTTGAACAAGGCAATCTTGCTCCGGCCACCATTGGCTGGGATCCGGCCAACGATCTGGCTTCGCCCACGGGCAATGAAAAGCATCCTGGCTATGACTGGACCAGCGAAGCCGTCAAGGGCGATGAAGCCAAATGGCAGATTCCGGCCATCATGCTGCAGGCCGTGCCCGGCGAGCAACCCGATATCTATGCCTATGTCGACGAGCATGGCTGGGAAGACGGCATGCCGCCCCATGTCCAGGAGGAGCTCAATGCCGCCATGGATGGAGATGAAGTCGAGGATGAGGATTAGCGCCTGCGCGCCCGGTTGTTGCGCTCACGCAGGCTTCTGCTTAGGGCAACTGCAGCGCATGAAGCGGCAGATGGCCGTGCTCCGGATGAAGCCGCTGCCGCCGGGGTTCGTAGCCGGGTCGGTTCAGGCAAGCCAGTGGCTGATGAGTGAAACAGCTCTTTGGGTATCTTCTGGCGATACCTTGTGAAGAAACTCTTGGCTTGAGAGAATGGATTTTCTACTATCCGTTCACCACAACTTTCGAGACAAGCTCATGAACTCTCAAGCCGTCACCAGCCACAAGCCTTCAACCGCCTTTGTCGGCGCATCCTGGGCCGCCTTGCTGCTGGGTGTCGTAGCCTTCATGGCCGGGCTGTGGAATGCAGCCATGCAGCTCAACGAGAAAGGCTTTTACTTTGCCGTGCTGGTGCTGGGCCTGTACTCGGCCATCTCGCTGCAGAAAACCGTGCGCGACAAGCTCGAAGGCGTTGCCGTGACCGGCATTTACTACGGCATCAGCTGGGTGGCGCTGATCATCGCGGTGCTGCTTCTGGGCACAGGTCTCTTCAACGCCACGTTGCAGCTCAGCGAAAAAGGGTTCTATGCCATGGCTTTTGCACTGGCTCTGTTCGGTGCGATTGCCGTGCAGAAAAACACCCGCGACAGCCTGAGCGCCGACGATGGAGCAGCAGAGCGCAAGCGCGGCAAGAGCGAGCGCAGCGGCCCCGCTCTGGTGGTGACCGATCCCGCCAAGCCTGCCGATGTGCCTGAGCAGGTGGTCAACAACCGCTGAGTCGAAAAGCCGTTTGACGGCTGAACATCAGGCGCTCCTTTGGGGTGCCTGATTGTGTTGGCGCAGCTGCATTTGCTGCGTCACAAACTGCTTGAAGACTTCATGCAGTGTTGCATTGGCTGACCCATCTGCTGTCCAGTTGTGCAGCTGTGCCAGGGCCTGGGCCGCTGCCTCGAAGCTGGAGAGCTGTCCTGGCAGATGGGCCTTGCGGATGGCGTAACCGGAGTCCTCCACATTTTGGAGGGGCAGGCGCGGTAAGGCTTGCAGAGCAGGATTGAGATAGAGCATCTTGCGGCTTTTGCGCCAGGTGCCGTCGATGACCACCAGCCGAAGGCGCTCTGGCGGCTGCGGCCAGGGCAAGGGTAGGGGGCTGGCCGCAGCCAGCTCCAGGGCGGCATCCTGCTCTGCGGTATCGGGGTAGAGCAGTAGGCTGTGGCGTGGCGCACCATCGGTATCGGCCCAACTGGTCCAGCTTCCATGGAGAGCCGCTTCCAGCTCGGCGGCATCGAATTCCTCGCCCACCATCACCCGGCTATGCGGCAGACACAGATGCAGCAAATGCCCCGTGCCCTTGGCTTCATGCACTTCCATGGGATGCATGAGGATCAGCACTTCGGCCTGATGCGCGACCGCCTGAGCCAGCGAGCAGATGCAGGTGTGCAGTGCTCGGTGACAGTGGGGGCAGCGGGGGCGAGAGTCAGGTCTGCTCATGATTCAAGAGCTGTTTGTGCCTTTGGAGAAGGCAAGGCGATTTTTATTCAGGCCGATGTCCCTGAAACAGCAACGCCCGCAAGCAGGGGCTGCGGGCGCTGTTGCGGGAGTCGTGAAGGACTTAGAGGCGACCCTTGAAGTAGGTGGCCTTGTCCATATCGGATACGTCCACGCTCAGCTGCACCATCACATCGGCAGGCTGGGGCACGAGGCGGCGCAGGACTTCGGCAATGCCGTCCGACATCTGCTTCTTGGCTTCGGTGCTGCGGCCTGCCATCAGCTGCAGGTGTACATGGACAAAGCCGCGCTTTTCGGGCTGGGTGCCGATATAGACATGGTCCATGTTCAGGCGGGCAATACGGGCCTTCACATCGGCTTCATCGAGAACGGTGGGATGGGAGCAGACCACTGCGTTGATGTCGCGCATCAGCTCGCGCTCGTTCAGGCCGGTCAGGTTGTCGGTGTATTCAATATGCAGATGAGGCATGGAGTTCTCTCGCTCGGTGTTGGAGGCAAAAGCCGTTTTACAGCATCTGGGTGGGCACTTTGTGGCGCAGCTCGACCTGTTTGTTGCTGTCGTCCACAAAGACCAGCTGGGGCTGGTGCTCGGCCACATCGCTTTCATGAACCTGGGCAAAGGCGGCAATGATGAGCAGATCGCCCACGCTGGCGCGGCGGGCAGCCGAGCCGTTGACGGAAATCATGCCCGAGCCGCGCTCGCCCTTGATGGCGTAGGTCACGAAGCGCTCTCCGTTGTCGATATTCCAGATATGGACCTGTTCGTTTTCAGCAATGTTGGCGGCATCCAGCAGATCCTCGTCGATGGCGCAGGAGCCTTCGTAGTGCAGCTCGCATTGCGTGGTCTTGACGCGGTGGATCTTGGATTTGAGCAGGGTGCGGAACATGGTTGTCTCTCTGGGGCGCTTTGCGCGTTGCTGGAATGGGGCAGGCCTGTGCTTGCGAAAAATCACGCAAGTCTAAATGCGATCGGTAAAACCCATGTAGTTCATTGAGGGCATTGACAGGGAAATGCGGCGCCTGCGCATTCTCGATGTCGATAGTTCTGCCAACCGCTGATGTAGGACGATGTGACGATTGTGGTTGAGATTGTTGTTTTGTTGAGAATTTAAGGGTTGTAACTAATGTTTCATTTTCACTTTGTTTAATGACTTCAGTCCCAGACGGGGCCCGTCCAAAGCAGGCCATCTCCGTACTGCATGGGCTTTCTCATTTCTACAAACAAGTGAACAGCATGAAACGAACTCTTCTCGCCCTTGCCGCCCTGACCGTTTCCGCCGGTGCTCTGGCTCAATCCAGCGTGACCGTCTTTGGCGTGGCCGACGTGTCGGTGGCCCACATCTCCACGACCGGCAAAAGCGTTTCCGGCCTGGCCAACGGCGGCAACTCCAGCAGCCGTCTGGGCTTTCGCGGCGTGGAAGATCTGGGCGGCGGCCTGAAGGCCGATTTCTGGCTGGAAGGCAGCCTGAGCGTGGACGACGGCACGGCTTCCGGCTTCAAATTCGATCGCCGCTCCACCGTCAGCCTGCTGGGCAACTTCGGTGAAGTCCGCCTGGGTCGCGACAAGACCCCCGCCTACCAGAACCTGGAGACCTTTCATGCCTTCGGTGACACCGGCATGGGCGCCATCAACGGCCACAACCTGATCAGCGGCTCGGCTGCAGGCACCTCCGAAGGCTCCAACCCCAAGCGCAACTCCAATGCCATCAGCTATCTGCTGCCCAAGCTGGGTGGCGTCTACGGTCAGCTGACCCACAGCTTTGGCGAGCAGGCCGACGACCACAGCCTGGCCAGCTCCACCGGCCTGCGTCTGGGCTATGCCAACGGTCCCCTGAACGTTGCCGCAGCCTACGGCATCGCCCGCGGCGGCACGGCTGCCGCTGGCGTGGACTACAAGACCATGAATCTGGGGGCTTCCTACAACTTCGGCGTTGTCACTCCCATGCTGCTGATCGCGTCGGACCGCGGCAACGGCAAGCGTGTCGATCTGTACAGCCTGGGCGTGAAGATGCCTCTGGGCGCCGGCGAACTGCGCGCAGCCTATACCTGGTACAAGGACAAGAAGCAAAGCGATGCGGACTCCCAGCGTCTGGCCCTGGGCTATGGCTACAAGCTGTCCAAGCGCACCGAAATCTATGCGGCCGTGGCACGCATGAGCAACGACGACAAGGCTTCCCGCAAGCTGGGTTCGTCGCTGAGCCCTACACCTGCTGTGGGCAAGAGCCTGACGGGCTACGAAATCGGCCTGCGCCACAATTTCTAAGAGCATGGGCAGCAAAGAGCTGCGGCGGCTGCCGCACTCTGCTGTCTGATGATCTTGCCGAGTTAGGCCTCCTGGTGGGGAAGCCGTCTGACTCTCAGCAAGCTGGCCCCGCAATAGCGGGGCCTTTTTTTGGGGTTTGTTTCGGGGCCTATGCGGTGGCTGTCTTCAGGACAGATCGAGCACGCAGCCGTCGCCGATGCTGTCGCGCCAGACGCGGATGCGGCTGGGCGCAGGCTCAAGGTCGGCCAGGGCATTGGCGATGAAGAGACAGAGGTTTTCCAGCGTGGGCTTGCCCAGGCCCGGCACTTCATCGAGAAAGTGATGGTCTAGCTGATCGCGCAGCAACTCCAGGCGCGCGCGCAGGTGGCCGAGGTCGATGACCATGCCGTTGTCCGGATTGCGCGGGCCTCTCACGCTGACCTCGGCCCAGTAAGTATGGCCGTGAATGCGGCGGCTGCTCTCGGTCTCGATAGCCCGCTCCAGGGTATGGGCGGCATCGAAGAAAAAACGCTGGTGAACGGTGAACTGCATATCAGTGATCGGTGACGCTGAGCATTGTCTTCGGCCTTTGAGTTGGGAGCGGACCCCATGGCGGACGGCCGGCAAGGGCCGCCCCGCAGCAAAGGCCGTCGTCTCCCTGGGGGGAAGGCGCGAAGCGACTCAGGGGGGTCATCTAATTCCAGTGAGCTTGTGGGTTTGCAGGCTCAGGCGCCAGCCGGGGCGCTGCATGCATTGCGCGATACAGGCGGCAATATTGCTGCTCTGCTGGGCGTTGTCCATGGGCTGCAGAAAATAGTGCTGGAACTCGGTGCTGGCTTCAATGGCCGCCAGATCGAACGTGGGCTGAGGCCAGACCAGCTTGAGCTCCTGCCCGCTGCGCTGAATCCAGTCCGCACCGGCCTTGGGGCTGATGCACAGCCAGTCTATGCCTTCGGGTGCGGCCACCGTGCCATTGCTTTCCACCGAGATACGAAAACCGCGCACATGCAGGGCTGCGATCAGGGCCTGGTCGACCTGCAGCAAAGGCTCGCCGCCCGTCAACACCACCATGCGGTGCCGGCTGTCGTCGGCGGGCCACTGGCCCAGAATGCGCTCGGCCAGTTCATCGGCCGTGGCGAACTTGCCGCCCAGCGTGCCGTCGGTTCCGACAAAATCGGTGTCGCAGAACTGGCAGATGGCCTTGGGTCTGTCCTGCTCACGGCCAGTCCACAGATTGCAGCCCGCAAAGCGGCAGAACACGGCTGGCATGCCGGCCTGGCCGCCTTCGCCTTGCAAGGTGTAGAAAATTTCTTTGACGCTGTATGTCATGTCGTGTGTGTCGCGTCAAGGCGCGGTGGAACAGGAGGCTGGCGTGCTGCAGCCCAGGATGCGAATGTAAGCCCTTGCTGAACTTCTGGTGGGCCATAGGGTTACAAGGCCGAGGCCCTGCAACTGTTCTCCGGCCTCACACCGGGGTATAGGCCAGGCGCACATAAATGGGCGCGTAGGCTTCGGCCTGGGTGATTTCGATCAGCGTTTCCTTGGCCAGCTCCAGCATGGCGATAAAGGTGACGACCAGCACGGTCGAGCCTTTTTCTGGATTGAAGATGCGCTCGAACTCCACAAAACGCTGACCCTGCAGCTGCTTGAGGATCTGGCTCATGTACTCGCGCACCGACAGCTCTTCGCGCGTGATCTTGTGGCTTTGCACCAGCTTGGCGCGCTTGAGGATGTCGCGCCAGGCGGCTTGCAGCTCGCCGATTTCCACATCTGGAAAGCGCGGTTGCAGGCTTTGCTCGATATAGACCGTGGCCTTGAGAAAGTCGCGCCCGTAGGTGGGCAGCTGTCCCAGTTGCTGGGCGGCCAGCTTCATCTGCTCGTATTCGAGCAGGCGGCGCACCAGCTCGGCGCGCGGATCCTCGGCTTCTTCGCCATCCTCCTGCTTCTTGGGCGGCAGCAGCATGCGCGACTTGATCTCGATGAGCATGGCCGCCATCAGCAGATATTCGGCTGCCAGCTCCAGATTGCGGCTGCGTACCTCGTCCACATAGGTCATGTACTGGCGCGTCACGTCCAGCATGGGGATGTCGAGGATATTGAAGTTCTGCTTGCGGATCAGGTAGAGCAGCAAGTCCAGCGGGCCTTCAAAGGCTTCGAGAAAGACTTCCAGCGCATCGGGCGGGATATAGAGATCCTGGGGCAGCGCAAACAGGGGCTCGCCGTACAGGCGTGCCAGGGCCACCTGATCGACGACCGAAGGCGACGGATCAGAAGCGTCCGGGTTCTGGCCCGGCAACAGAGTCTGTTCTTCAGCCTCGCTCATGGTCTGCTATGGATTGCAGAGCTGAGCGCGCTTGATGAGTAAGCGCTTGAGGCTGATTTCATCGAAAAGATCAGGAATGGTTGGTCTGGTACACGTAGGGCTGTTGTTCCACGCGACCGGCGCGCAGATCTTCCCAGACTTCATAGTTCACGTCCTTGTCCCACAGCAGGGCGCGACCGGCTTGCTGTTGCTTGTCCAGCTCGGGCTTTTGCTGCTTCAGGTCGTTGATGAAGTTGGTGGTGTCGGAACGGTAGTCGGGGCGGCGGAAGAAAGACATATGTGTAAAACCTCTCAGAACAGCGGATTTTAGCCCGTCGCGGACGCCAGGCCCGCTCCGGGCCTTTAGAACGTGCTTGCGATCTCTACGCAGCCGCGTTGGAGCGCAATCGGGATGAGTTCGAAGCGATGGCTCGCCGCTTGCACCGGGGTGCAAGCAAGAGACAGAGTGCAGAAATCGTCCGATTTCGCGCCAACCCTGCGGGACAGTGTCTTTGCGGGCGCCCGGTCAGGGGCGGTATGCGGCGTTGCCTCGCCGGCCGCGCAAATCCTCGCAATAGCACGGCTATTGCTACGGTATCGCGCGCGGGGGGGCCGCCCCCTGGCATTCCATCCCGCAAAGCCTCTGTCGCGGCGCGAGGAGATCGCAAGCTCGTTCTTACAGATCCTTGAGACAGATCTGCGCGAACTCCTTGCAGTCGTCCGAGGCCAGTGGCGAATCGACGATCTTACGCAGCACAGCGGCAAATTCGGTGGCTCCGACCGGGTTCGGGTCATTGCGCTGGAAGTCCTCGTCCACGCGCATGGTGCGGTCCAGCCAGCCTATCACCTGCACGCTGGGTTGACGCTCCAGCGACGCCAGCAAGGCCGGGGTGTAGGCGGCCATGGGGTGTTCCTCGATCAGGCTGCCGAACGGACCGGGGCCGCCATAGTCCAGTTCGGGATAGGTTTCGATCAGCGTCAGGATATGCGGCAGAACCTGCTCCAGTGCGGCATCTTGCAGTGTTTCGAGGTGCTCGTAGACGGGATCGATGATCAGCCATTTGTCCTGCTGATCCTGGGCCGCCTGTGCGGCGCTGGTGAATTGGGAAAACAGCTGCTCTATGGTTGTGCTCACTGGGGATAGCTCCGTTTTGACAAGCGTTTGCAAAAGTGGCGCGCGTGCGCGGGTGGCTTGATGTCAGAATTCGCATTCTGTCTGGCAAGCATTGTGATCCAAGCCCATGAATATTTTTTCCCGTGTGACGGCGGCCCTGGCGGCGGCTGCTATCAGCACCCTGGCGCTGCTGGGCTGCGACGAGCAGAAGATCAAGGAGCTGGAGGAAGGCCTGTCCACCGAGGCCGATGTGCGCGCCCGGTTCGGCGAGCCCGAGCGCATCTGGAACGAGGAAGACGGCTCGCGAACCTTCGAGTACAACCGTCAGCCGGCCGGTGCCAGGAACTACATGATCACCATAGACACTGACGGCAAGATGAGCGCGCTGCGCCAGGTGCTGGCCCCGCATGTGTTTGCCAAGATCGTGCCCGGCATGGAGGAAAACGAGGTGCGCCGCATGCTGGGCAAGCCTGCCAAGATGATGACTTACAAGCTCAAGCAGGAAACCGACTGGGACTGGAACTACATCGATCCGCCCACGCGCGAGATGCAGTTCACGGTGACCTTTGGCGCCGATGGCCGGGTGCTGCGCACGCTCAACCGCGAACGCCTGCCCGACGAGCCGCGCGGCTGATCGCCTGCAAAGCCACCGGATCTCTTAAAAGCCCTGTTTGCGATGGTGCAGACAGGGCTTTTTTGCCTCTGGTCTGGAGAGGGCCTGAATGCTGTGGTGGCGGGGGAGTCGAGATGCTTCTGAATTAATAGCTTTTAGCGCTTTACCGGTAAGCGATGGAAGCCAAAAAGCTTGAAATATTCGACGGGGTTGCCTCTGAAATTCCCCTTCGGGATTTGTTGCGTTGCAGCAAATCATGTGCATACAGCATGAGTCCATCCGTAAAATTAAGGGGTTTCCCGGTGTTATCCGCATCGGCTCGCCCCGGTCTTTATCGAGATCATGGGCATCAATCTTGCTGTCTTACCCGACATGTCGACACCGCTATCTTCTTCGGCCAGCTCTGCTCTGGCCGGCCGCATGGATGCCCCCGCTGCTGCTGAACCGGCCACTTCGGGCCTGCGCCATGGCCGCTTCGAGGACGCGCAGGCCCTGTTCACGGGCTCGCTGTTTGTCTCCATCACCATGATGCTGTTTGCGCAGGCGGGACTGCTCACGGGCAGCACGGCGGGCGTGGCCTTTTTGCTGCACTATGTGACGGGACTGCCTTTCGGCGCCATTTTCTTCGTCATCAATCTGCCGTTCTACTGGTTTGCCTGGAAGCGCATGGGCGCGGAGTTCACGATCAAGACCTTTGTCTCGGTTGCCATGCTGGCGCTGATGGCCGATGTGGGCCCACGCTTCATCCATATCGACTATCTGAATCCGCTCTATGCGGCCGTGGCTGGGGGCTTGCTCATGGGATCGGGTTGCCTGTTCCTCGCACGGCATCATTCCAGCCTGGGCGGAGCCACCATCGTCTCTCTCTACCTGCAGGACCGCTACGGCATTCGCGCCGGCAAGGTGCAGATGATGATCGACTGCACTGTTGTGCTGCTGGCGCTGGCCATCGTGCCGCTGGAGCGTGTGGCGTATTCGGTGCTCGCTGCGGTCATCATGAGCATGTTCCTGTGGATCAGCCATCGCCCCGGCCGCTATCAGGGCAACTGAGGTCTGTCATCCATGAAAAAAGCCCCGCTCCGGTGCAAACCGGGCGGGGCTTTTTCATCGCCGGGCCGCTCCAAGATGAAAACGCCGGGGCCGCGGCCACACGTAGTGGGCAAGCGTGGGGCGCCATTTCTCATGGCTCTCGCGATCAGGCGACGCTGATCGTCTTCTGGGCGCTCAGTGTCTGTCCTTGCTCGTCCTTCCACTGCATATTCAGCTCGCCGCTTTCGCGCGCCACAAAGGTGAACTCGATATAAGGGTTCTGGGCAATCGAGATGCCTGGTTCCCAGCTGAACAGCAAGGTGTTGCCCAGCCGGGCTTCGAAACGGCTCACGATATTGCGCGGGCGCACCTTGCCCGTGGCCGGGTCGGTGCGCAGACCGCTTTCCATGACATGTTCCATCTGCGCGCGCACGCGCAGCACTTCGCCTTTCTTGGGGTTGGCATTGCTGACCCATACGCGAGCTGGTTTGTTCATAGTTATGTTCCTCTCACATGCCGCAGCCGCTGGCGGCTACCGTCGTTGCTTGCTTTGCTACCAGCACCTTGCCGCTTTTCATGCGCGCCAGGGCGTGCACGGTCTGCGACTGGGACAGGCGAATGCGCACCGCCGCCTCTGCCGTGCCTGCGGCCGCAGAGAATTGCAGGCGGCAAGTCAGCGGCGAGGGGTTGAGCTCGGCCAGCACAATGATCTCCTCGCACCAGTCCTGCTCGGTGATGGGCAGCGTCACCTTGACCTTGACGGGCACGGCACTGGGGTTGTCGGCCAGCACGGGCACATCGAGCTGCAGACCATCGGCCTGAGTGGCCTTGCCGCCGGTGAATTGCTCCATGAGCTTTTTGAACTCGGCCGGGTTCGGCGCCAGTGGCCCGACCAGGGGAGTCTTGGCTGCGCTGCTGGCTTGCGCCAGAGCCGATGCGGGCAGAGCCAGACTGGCCCCGGCTGCCGCCGCGTTCAGCACCATGCTTCTACGGGTGGTGTTCTTGAACATTGCTTCTCTTCAATCCAATTAACAAAACTTCAAAACTCGCACCGCCTCCAAGCGAGAGACGCCAAGCAAGAGCCGCCTCGCGGCGGGGGCGCCTAGCAGAGGGCGTCGTCCCCCTCCCGAAGAGAGAGGGGGAAGCGGCAAAGCCGCTCAGGGGGAGATTTAAGTGCCCAAGAAATCACCGAACTTGCCGTTGATCCAGGCAAAGTCTTCCTTGACCAGATCGGAGGTGCGCACATCCATGTCGATCTGGGTCTGGTTGACCTGGCCGCTGGCGTCCACCTCGTATTCGAACTTCACCGAAATTTCCTCCTGAGGGTCGCCGTTGACCATCATGTAGCAGAGGTTGTCGGGCAGCCGGGCCACGACCTCCTTGCCGGCCACGCGCTCGGCAATGTTCCGGGCGACGATCTTGCCGATGTAGTTGGCCACATGGCCGCTCTTGGGATAGTGGCCGAACTGGGGCGAGATCGCGCCCATCAGATCGCCCACAAAGTAGACGCGGTCGTCGCTCCTAGCATGGAACAGGCGGTTATGCATATCGGCCCAGCCCGTGGGCTTGCCGGTGGCGGCATCCTTGCCTATCAGGTCTGCCTTCCAGACCATGTCGGCGGCCTGGTGGGGCGGCATGAGGATGGCGTCGTCGAACTTGAAGTCGCCCGCAGCGGTCTTGATCTGCTTGTTGAAGGGGTCCACTTCCTTGACGCCGGCATTGGGCACATGGGTGATGATGTCTGCGTACAGCTCCTCGAAAGCCTGCTTGTAGCCCACGCCGATGGGGGCGATCTTGGGCTTGGGGTCGAGGATCAGGATCTTGCCGGGAATCTTGTTCTTCTTGATATGCCAGGCGATCAGGCAGGCGCGCTCATAGGGCGAGGGCGGGCAGCGATGCGGTGGAGGCGGCAGCGTCATCACCAGCGTGCCGCCCTTGAAGTTCTTGACCTTGCTCTTGAGCGAGAGCATCTCCTGGTTGGGGATGTAGGCGTTGGGGAAATGCGTGCGCGTGTACTCGATGGCGTGCTGGTCGTTGCCGAACCAGGCCTCGTAATCGTTGCGAATGCCGCCCGAGAGAATCAGGAAGTCGTACTCGATCAGGCCATGGGCCGTGCGCACCAGCTTTTTGTCGCGCTCAAAACCCGTGACTTCGGTCTGCAGCAGTGTGTAGCCGTATTTGTTGGCCGGGTGCAGCATGTCGCGGTTCACGAAGTCCGTGCCAACTATGTCCACCAGCCACTTGTTGCTCATGGGGCCGGACCAGAAGGTCGGATTGCGCTCCAGCAGCACGACGTCGGAAGCGGGAATCAGCTCGCGCAGATAGCGTGCCGCCGTGAGGCCGCCCCAGCCGCCGCCGCAAATCACGATACGCGGCCCCTTGCCCTTGCGCGGCAGGATGGGCGACTGGCTGCTGATGATGGCGGGTGCAGCCATTGCCGGGCCGGCAGCGGCGCCCAGGGCGAGTGCGGGCGGAGTCCAGAGGAAATGGCGACGTTGCATGAGCATTGCTCCTGTAATGGGAATGGGGCCTGATTCAGGCCTTGGATTCGGGGGAGGGAAGCAAGCTTGGGCGCAGCGCGATGGGATTGCCTCTCAGCCGACACTCGGCACAAGCAGAGCTGGTGGCTGGAGATTCTAGGAGCAGGTCCTGATCCGGAGGTGAATACCCAAGCGAAGCCAGCGCTATTGCTGGCGCAGCAGGCGCAGGCTGAGAAGCGCTCCGAGCAGGATGCCGGCAACGGCCGCAAAGCTGGCCAGCGACAGCGTGGACAGCCCGCTCAGCCCCTGGCCGATGGAGCAGCCTGCGGCCAGCACGCCGCCAACGCCCATCAGCAGGCCGCCACCGGCGCTGGCAGCCAGCCGGCTGGTGGAGTCAAAGCCTTCCCAGCGTGCCGTGCGACTGCCAAAGGCTGCGAGAAATGCGCCGGCGAGCACGCCAGCCGTCAGCGCCAGGCCTATGCCGGGCTCGCGGCCCACGGACAGTTGCAGATAGAGCAGAGTCTCGGCGATCGGGCCGATGAAGCTCAGCGAGGTGAGGCGGGCCAGCTCGAATTCATCGACCCCGATATGCGCAGTCAGCCACCAGCCGGCAGCCACCAGCAGGCCTATGAGCAACGCACTGCCCCACTGCAAGCGGCTTTGACGCAGGCCGGGACGCAGCAGGGCATAGGCCAGCAGCAGCAAGGCCAGCCCAAGCGTCAGCAGCCATGTATTCAGGGAAGACAGATAGGCGGGCAAGGTGGCCTGGGCCAGAGTGAGGGGGGCGAGGGCCTGCAGCCACAGGCGCAGAGGCGTCAGCACACCCGTCATGGCCAGTTGTGCGCCCAGCGCCAGAAACACCACGGTGACCAGAGAGCGCAGATTGCCTCCCGCCAGCAGCACCAGAGAGCGTGCTCCGCAGGCGCGTGCCAGCACCATGCCGATGCCAAACAGCAAACCACCAATCAGCACGCCAGCCATGGAAAAGCTGGGCCGCGCAATGGCGGCCTGGCTCAGATCGAGCATTCCCAGAGCCTGCAGCCCCTGCGAGGCCAGCAAGGCCACGGCCAAGGCCAGGGCAAAGGCCTGCAATGCAGGTGCCTGGCCCGCCGCGACTTCGGTATCCAGCCCCATTTGCTGGCGCAGGCCGCGCAGCAGACAGAAACGCCCCAGCCGCGCGGCGACGCCGAAGGCCATGCCCAGCAAAAAAACAGACCACAACAACATATCAGTCGTTCAATAAAGCAGAGGAGGGCGGGTGGCAGAGATTCGCATCCAGCGCATGAAGCATGAACTTTCGCTCGGGCTGGCGAGCAAGGGCCGCCCCGCAGCAAAGCCAGCGTCCCCCTTCCCGCAAGCGAAGCGCAACGAGAGAAGGGGGAAGGCGCGTCAGCGCCTCAGGGGGATGCCTCTAGTCAACCACCCCAGATATCCGCGCTGATCGCCTTGTACCAGGCTGCGCCGTAGTCGGCCTCGGCCTTGCGGAAGGCGGCATCGCCGTTCAAGGGGCTCACGCCGCCGGAGTCTGGCACCTCGATCAGCTTGCCCGCTGCCGTGCGGTAGACGCCGGCCACGGAGATGCCGTAGTCGGTGCCGATCAGGCTGTAGCAGGTGTTGGCAAAGGCCGCCGCAGGCAGGGGCTGGCCGCTCAGCTCGGCGGCAATCGCAGCAGCGGCCACCTTGCCTTGTGTATTGGCGGCAAAGCCGGACTTGGGCATGGGCGCGGCAATCGTGGCGTCGCCCAGCACATAGACATGCTGGACCTGAGTGGACTCAAAGGACTCGGGCTTGACGGGCACCCAGCCACTGGCATTGGTTACGCCGGCGCGGTCGGCGATAAAGCCGGCCTTCTGGGGCGGGATGACGTTGAGCACATCGGCCTTGTGCCTGGTGCCGAACGCAGTTTCCACTTCCAGGTTCCTGGCATCCACGCGCGTGACCTTGCCGTCATCGGCCTGCTTGACCCATTCGATCATGTCGCCATAAAGCGCCTTCCAGCCCTGAATGAACAGGCCTTGCTTGGAGAAGGCATCCTTGTCGTCCAGCAGCAAAATCTTGGACCGGGGTTTGTGCTTCTTGAAGTAGTGCGCCACCATGGCCGCGCGCTCGTAGGGGCCGGGCGGGCAGCGGAAAGGGTTGGCAGGGATGACCATCACGAACTTGCCGCCGTCGGGCATGGCTTCGAGCTGCTTCTTGAGCAACTGGGTCTGCGCTCCGGCCTTCCAGGCATGGGGAGCGAGTTGGGCGGCCGCCTCGTCATAGCCTTCCAGTGCATTCCAGCGCATGTCGATGCCGGGCGAGAGCACCAGCTTGTCATAGCTCAGCGCCTGACCGTTGGACAGCAGCACGCGCCTGGAGTCGGTCAGGACCTGGTCGGCCCGTGCGTGGACCACGTTCACGCCGGCCTTGCGCAGGCCGCCGTAGCCGTGGCCTATGCTGTCCCAGCTGCGCAGGCCGGCCAGGTACAGATTGGAGAAGGGGCAGGTATAGAAGCGCTCGGCCGGCTCCACCAGTGTGACCTGGATATGCGGCGCGAACTGGCGCAGATAGCGCGCGGCCGTGGCTCCGCCAAAGCCGCCGCCGATCACGACCACATGGGCCGAAGCTGCCTTGGCCTGCACGATGGCGGGCATGGCGAAGCTGGCTGCGCCGGCGGCGGCACCGCCGAGAATTTGACGACGATTGATCTGCATTTACTGGCCCTTCTTGCTGAACCATTGGGCCAGCGCTTTGAGTTGCTCATCGTCGTAGCCCTTGGCCAGACGGGTCATGACGGTGGCGTCCTTGGCAGTGCCAGCCTTGAAGGCCTGCAGGCGCTGCAGCAGATGGGCCTCAGGCAGGTCGCGAAGCTGGGGAATGACGCCCGTGGAGCGGCCGTCCGGGCCGTGGCAGTTGGCGCAGCTGGCAGCCAGCACGGCTACATCCTGCACACGCAAGGAGGTGGCAGCAGGGTTGGCCAGGCTGGGCAGCGGCGCTGCCAGGGCAAAAGCCAGCCATAGCGCAGGGCGCGCTGAAGTGAGCAAGGGTTTCGATCGCATGGGGCCTCCCGTTGTCCCCACGCAAGGCCGCGTGGGGGATTTATGACCTCGATGCCTGAATGTGCACGGCCTTTGTTATGTGTGGCGAATGTCGAGCATTCTTCTGGGCAGGGGCGGAGCAGGCAGAGCTGATGGAGTCGGATTCTAGGAAGCGGACCGGCTCTGACAAGCTCAATATCCCGGTGGTGTAACAGGAAGTTATTGGTTATTTAGTTATGCGCTGCGCTTGTGCTTGCGGGGGCGCGTCAGGGCATGAAAAAACCGCATTGCGCTATCTGATGTGTAGCGCAATGCGGTTTCCTATGAACGGATGCGGGTGATTCGTCAGTTTTGCGGCGGCATTCCGTCAGAGGGCGCGGAAGGCGTGGTATTGGCGGACGTTGCCGGCATTTCTGCCGCTGCGGGAGCGGTAGCCGACGGATCGCGGTAGCGAATATTCACGCCGCTGGCATCGGGCTGGTCCTCATCCATCAAGGCGTCAGCGGCCTTGCCAACCCCCTTGCCCACGATCTTGGCCGTGCCGATGGCGGCATCGGCGGCCAGACCCACGGCCCCGGCCGTCACGCTGATGGCAGTGCCGGTGACGGCGATCACGGTGCAGCCCGAGAGCGTCAGGGATAAAAAAACTCCAGCCAGCCAGAAGCCGCAGGAGCTTGGGGAAGCAAGTCCCTGCAAGGAGACACCGGGCAAGAGCCTAAGGCGGCCCCGCCGCCTCGCGGCGAAGGTGTCGTCCCCCCGGGGGGAAGGCGCCAAAGGCGACTCAGGGGGGATCATGAGATCAATGAATCCGCATGCCGGGCATGGCGCCGGGGAAGGGCTCCAGCACATAGATGCCGGGGTGGGCCTTCTCGTCGGCATGGCTGGCTGCCAGCACCATGCCTTCGGACAGGCCGAACTTCATCTTGCGCGGAGCCAGATTGGCCACCATCACCGTCAGCTTGCCCTGCAGCTGCTCAGGCTGGTACATGCTGCTGATGCCGCTGAACACATTGCGGGTCCTGGGCTGGCCGTTTTCGTCCTTCTCGCCCACGTCCAGCGTCAGCTGCAGCAGCTTGGTCGAGCCTTCCACCGTCTTGCATTCCAGAATCCTGGCGATGCGCAGATCGACCTTGGCAAAGTCGTCGATGCTGATGGTCTCGGCCAGCGGCTCGCCGCCGGGGGCATTGGGGTCGATCACGGGCTCGGCCTTCTTGGCGGCCTTCTTCTCGGCCTTGGCGGGTTCGGCGGCGGGGGCGGCCTGGCCCGAACCTGCAGAAGATGGCGCTTCGAACAGGGCTTCGAGCTGCTTGGGATCGACGCGCTGCATCAGATGCTGGTAGATGCCGATCTGGTGGCCTGCGCCCAGGGGCTTGACCACGTCGGCAAAGCTCTCGGGCGGCACGATGAGGAATCGGGCCACTTCGGCGGCCACGCCGGGCAGGATGGGGCTCAGGTAGATGGTCAGGATGCGGAAGGCTTCGATGCAGGTCGTGCACACATCGTGCAGGCGCGCATCCATGCCTTCCTTCTTGGCCAGTTCCCAGGGCTTGTTGGCGTCCACATAGCTGTTGACCTTGTCGCACAGCAGCATGATCTCGCGCGCGGCGCGGGCGCTGTCGCGGGCCTCGTAGGCGGCGACGATGGCGGCTTGCTGTTCGCGCAGCGCGGCCAGCAGGGCCTGGCCGTCTTCGCTTACCTGACCCAGCCTGCCGTCAAAGCGCTTGCTGATGAAGCCTGCGGCGCGCGAAGCGATGTTCACGTACTTGCCGATCAGGTCGGAGTTGACGCGCAGCATGAAGTCTTCGGGATTGAAGTCGATGTCTTCGTTCTTGCCGTTGAGCTTGGCGCCCAGGTAGTAGCGCAGCCACTCGGGGTTCATCTTGAGCGACAGGTATTTGAGCGGGTCGAGGCCGGTGCCGCGGCTCTTGCTCATCTTCTCGCCGTTGTTCACGGTCATGAAGCCGTGCACGCAGATCCTGGTCGGCGTCTTGCGGCCGCTGAACTTGAGCATCGCAGGCCAGAACAGGGTGTGGAAGGTGATGATGTCCTTGCCGATGAAGTGGTACTGCTCCAGGTCGGGGTCGGCCATATAGGCGTCGTAGTCTTCGCCGCGTCGGTTGAGCAGTTCCTTGAGCGATGCCAGATAGCCCACGGGCGCATCCAGCCAGACATAGAAATACTTGCCCGGCGCATCGGGGATCTCGATGCCGAAATAGGGCGCGTCGCGGCTGATGTCCCAGTCGTCCAGGCCTTCGCTGGTCGAGCCGTCGGGGTTGGTGCGCACGCCGAACCATTCCTTGATCTTGGCCGCCACTTCGGGCTGCACATGCTTGCCGTTTTGCGTCCACTCGGTCAGGAACTCCACGGCGCGCGGGTCGGAGAGCTTGAAGAAGAAATGCTCGGAGGACTTCATCACCGGCGTGGCTCCAGACAGGGCCGAGAACGGGTTGATGAGGTCGGTGGGCGCGTAGACCGAGCTGCAGACTTCGCAGTTGTCGCCGTACTGGTCCTTGGCGTGGCAGCGCGGGCATTCGCCCTTGATGAAGCGGTCGGGCAGGAACATGTTCTTCTCGGGATCGAAGAACTGCTCGATGGTGCGGGTTTCGATGAAGCCGGCCTTCTTCAGGTCCAGATAGATCTGCTTGGACAGCTCGTGGTTTTCGGCGCTGTCGGTGTTGCTCCAGTTGTCGAAGGCGATATGGAAGCCGTCGAGATACTGCTTGCGGCCGGCGGCGATGTCGGCCACGAACTGCTGGGGCGTCTTGCCGGCCTTTTCGGCGGCAATCATGATGGGCGCGCCGTGGGCGTCGTCGGCACCCACGAAGTTGACCGCATTGCCCTGCATTCGCTGCGCACGCACCCAGGTGTCGGCCTGGATGTATTCCATGATGTGGCCGATGTGGAAGTTGCCGTTGGCGTACGGCAGGGCGGTGGTGACGAATAGTTTGCGTGCGGTCATGAGGAAACAGCTTTCACAGAGAACCCGTCATTCTAGAAGGGCTTGGCGCCAGGCTGCGGGCGCGGGTTTTGCGGCGGCGCCCACCGAGTTCGTTCGGGAACGGTAGTTGCTTTGTTTTTTATAGCTAATTACGTAGTTCAAATATTGTTTTCAATGTAAAAATAATAGTAATTCTATGAATATAAAGCGTAAGCAGCTTCAAAATTGGAAGCGATAGCCGAGGCTGCGCTCAGCCCACCGAAGGCCTTTTGTTGCGATACATGTCCTGGTCGGCCACCTTGAGCAGGCTTTGCGCATCCTGGGCATCCCTGGGATACAGGGCCTGCCCCACGGATGCGCCCACGGTCACGGCTTCGCCCTCGGGAATGCCTTGCAGCGTGCCCAGCGGCTGCTGCAGCGCATGCTCTATCTTCAGGCGCACGGCCTGTACCTGCTCCTCGTCGCTGACGCCGCGCAGGATGAGGATGAACTCGTCACCGCCCAGACGCGCCACGACGTCATCGGGGCGCAGCAGATTGCGCAGGCGCAGGCTGATCTCGGCCAGTGCCAGATCGCCGTTGTCATGGCCCCAGCGGTCATTGAGCGGCTTGAAGCGATCCAGGTCCACAAACAGCAGGGCAAACGGGGCGGCCATGCTCTGGCCGGGCAGGGGGCGGGTGAGTGTGGTCAGAATATGCTGCAGTGCGCTGCGGTTGCTGGCCCCGGTCAGTGGATCGGTGAACAGGCTGTGGCGCATGCGGTGGAAATTGTGGGCCAGCTCGCCAATTTCATCGCGGCGCTGCACTTCGATCGGCGTGTCGATTTCGCCCAGGCCCACGCGGCGCACGGCGCGGGTCAGCGAGCGCATATCGTTGGCCACGGCGCCGAAGATGCGGGTGCCGATGACGACGGCCACGACCAGGGCCAGCAAGCCCAGGCTGCCCACCAGGGCCATATGGCGGTAGACGCCGGCCAGCATGTCCTTGTGCGGCACGGCCACCACGGCCATCCAGTCCTGACCGGCTCCATTGCTCAGGCGCCGGTAGGCAATGCGAATATGGTTGTACCTGTCATCTTCGAGCAGGGCCGTGCCGGGGCCGTCGCTGGACAGCGAGGACTGGAAGGCGCCCTGGATTTTGTCGTACACCGCCTGAATCAGCGGGTCCTGGCTGTTGGCGGCGCTCATGCGCTCCAGCTTGCCGTCTTCGCGCCGGTGGATGTTGGGCATGCCGGTGGCGGCGATCAGGGAGCCGTCGGCCTCGATGATGAAGGCGCGGCCATGTTCGCTCAGATGCAACTGGTTGACGAATTCATTGAGTGCGCGCAGCGAAATATCAGTGGCAATCACACCCTCTAGGCTGCCCTTGCTGGAGAGAATGCGGCGTGCGCGAGTGAGCACCAGGTCCTTGGCGCTGAAGTCGATATAGGCAGGAGTCCAGATCACATCGGCCGACTCCGCCGCCAGCTTGAACCAGGGTCGCTGGCGCGGCTCGAACAGATTGGTTTCGGTGGATTCATAGATCGGCTCGGCATGCATGCTGGCGACCTTGAAGTAGCTGCGGTGCTCGCCGGACTGAGTCTTGAGGCGCAACTGGCCCAGTTCTGGAGCCACTCGCTTGAGAGCAATGCCCTGGCCCGCGATATTGGCGTAGTACACATAGTCATTGGGCCGGGTATGCAGCGAGGTCGCCACCCACAGCCGGGAGATCAGGTCGGGAATATGTTCGCGGATATCGGCAGCTACGGGCTGGCCGCTGGGAAACGCAGCCTCCAGCACGGCGCTGGACGGGTGCAGGTGACGATCCACGATCAGCGCGATACGCTCGGCCTTCTCTTCCATCACCTGCTCGGACAAGGCGGACACCGTGTTGCTGCCCGTCCAGTACCAGAGCATGCCCAGGGCCGATGTCAGCAGCGCAATCAGTGCAACAAAAGGCAGGATCAGCGAGAGCTTGAGCGATTTGGAAGCGCGGATGGGCTGTGGGGATGGAGTCACTAGGCGATTGCCGGAAAGATGATGAAGGTCATGCAAAGTGTCTCACGCATCATTTGCCTGGCTCCTTTCGCATCATTAACATTTGTTACATTCTTGAGGCCAACCTAGGAAGGCGCACAGCTCCTCACTTCGAGCCAGTGCGTCTTTGCGGCCCAGTGCTATCAGTTCACGGGTATAGCCTTGCTCAAACAGCAGGTAGCTGGCCAGCGCGCCGTCACGCATGGGGTTGCCTGTGCCAGCGCGCACGCCCAGCGTGGCCAGCAAGGTGCGCACCGGCCGCGGCAGCTTGTCGATGTGGCGCGTGGCAATATCGTCGATGCGCTCGCTGGGGGTGATGGCCAGTACCTCGATAGGGCGCAGCCGGCTGTGAATGCGCTCGGCCGGTGAAATCAGGCTCAGCGTGTGATTGATGCGTTCGGCTCGCTCTATGTCCACAGCCAGCGTGTCCAGAAAAATGCTGGACAGCGCGTGCCCGGCCACCTGGGCCAGTGTGGGATAGCTGGCATCGACCTGCGGCTGGCTGCTCACAGGCTCGTGGCGTCTGCCCGCGCCGACGACCAGCAGTTTGCTGGCGCCCAGATGAATCGCTGGTGCCAGGGGCGCAGTCTGGCGCATGGAGCCGTCGCCGAAATGCTCGAGATGTCCGTCCATGGGCAGCGGCATGGCTGGAAATATGAAGGGCAGGGCCGACGAGGCCAGCAGGTGATCGGCGGTCAGCAGGGTCTGCACGGCCTTGCGCTGGTCGCGAACCCAGGGGCTCAAGGCCTCGCGAGTCTGAAAGAAAGTGATGTGCTGACCGCTGCTGTAGCTGGATGCGGTAATGGCCAGGGCGTGCAGATGACCGCTGTCGATGAGTTGTGGGATGCGCTCGAAAGGCATGAGGCCGCTGTTCATCAGGGTTTTGAGCGGAGCATTGTCCAGCAGCGAGCGCGGGCGCATGCGGCTCCAGCGGGCCAGCGCCCAGCCCAGCGACAACAGCGTCAGCCAGCGTGCGCCGCTGCGCAGCACGCTGAGCGAGTCGGCCTTGTAGATTTGCTCGGTATGCATATGGCCCCAGACATGCAGCATGCGCCGCACTGCGCTGTCAAAGGCATCGGCATGGCAAGCCAGGGCTGCGACATTGATGGCGCCTGCCGATGTGCCTGCAAGCACTGGAAAGGGATTGGGGCCATGCTGCAGACCGCGAGCGCGGCGCAGCTCGGCGATGGCGGCCAGCACGCCGACCTGGTAGGCAGCCCGGGCGCCGCCGCCGCTGAGCAACAGGCCGGTCTGCCCGATGCTGGAGCTAGGGCCTATGGAGCTCTGCCGCTCTGCTTCGGCAAGACTGGGGGGGAGGGTGGGAGAGAACTGCACTGCCGCCATGGCTGCAGTGTGCCCGGATTGGGCCGCGGGCGGTAGGTGGGCCGGGTCATCGAGCGGGCCGGCGGCGGCCCTGGTGACAGTCTGCGGCGGCCGTCAGCTCTTTTTCTGGTTCTTGGCAATCAGCGTGGCGATGGACTTGGCATCCAGCACCACCAATTGATTCTGCGCGGCCCAGCTGGCGGCATTTTCGCCCAGAGGCTGCAGAGCCACGTAAACGCAGAGATCGGCTTTCAGCTTGTGTTGTGCGGCCTGCAGCTCGCGCAGCGGCTCCACGCCATGGGCGGCGGCTTTCCAGCGGCGCGCGCCGACCACGCTGGTCTGGCCGTTGCGCGTCAGCAGCAGGTCGGCGCCGGCCTGGTTCAGGCGCTGAACCTCATAGCCTTCGGCTTGCCAGGCTGTCTGCAACTGTGCGCTGAAGTCGGCCCAGGACTGCTCGGCGATCACCTGCTGAATCTGCTCCAGCCTGGCCGGGCTGGGGGCTCGCAGCTGCTTGTAGCAGGCAATGCAGCCAACGACGAAGAACGGGAAGGCTCCCAAAGCGGCAAAAGGCGAAATGTCCTTGGGGAACACCGCCAGCGACACCAGCACCACCGCAGCGCAGATCGCAAAGCTGATCCACCAGCGTGAGCGCATCAGGACTGCAAACAGGGAATTTTCGGCCATCTTCAATTTCACGGGCTGTCTCTCAAATCTTGGGCAAAGGGCTGCATTGTCTCCTGTGCACAGGGGTTGGACAGCTTCGCTAGACTATCCCTCATTGAAGAAACCTCTGGAAAACTAAATCCAATGGCTGTTACAGAACAAGCGCTTCTGAGCGCGCTGGCCACCGTGCTTGATCCGCACACTGGCAAGGACTTTGTGAGCACGCGCGCCCTGCGCAATCTGCAGATTGCCGGTGACGACGTCTCGTTCGATGTGGAGATGGGCTATCCGGCCCAGAGCCTGCAGCCTGCCCTGCGCAGCCAGTTCATCGCTGCGGCCAGGACTGTGGCTGGCGTGGGCAATGTCTCGGTCAACATCACCACCAAGGTGGCCTCGCATGCCGTGCAGCGTGGCGTGCAGTTGCTGCCCGGCGTGAAGAACATCATCGCCATCTCGTCCGGCAAGGGCGGCGTGGGCAAGAGTACGACCACGGCCAATCTGGCGCTGGCGCTGGCCGCCGAAGGTGCCCGCGTGGGCATTCTGGATGCCGACATCTACGGCCCCAGCCAGCCCATGATGATGGGTGTTTCGGGCAAGCCCGAAAGCCATGACGGCAAGACCATGGAGCCGCTGGAGAACCATGGCGTGCAGGTCATGTCCATCGGTCTGCTGGTCAACAACGACCAGGCCATGATCTGGCGCGGTCCCATGGCCACCCAGGCGCTGGAGCAGATGCTGCGCCAGACCAACTGGAAGGATCTGGACTATCTGCTGGTCGACATGCCGCCCGGAACCGGCGACATCCAGCTGACGCTGTCCCAGCGCGTGCCCATGACGGGTGCCGTGGTGGTGACCACGCCCCAGGACATTGCCCTGATCGATGCCAAGAAGGGCATTCAGATGTTCGAGAAGGTCGGTGTGCCGATTCTCGGCCTGGTCGAAAACATGGCTGCCCATGTCTGCACCAACTGCGGCCATGTCGAACATATCTTTGGCGCAGATGGCGGCAAGAAGATGGCAGGCGAGCAGAACATCGACTATCTGGGGGCGCTTCCCCTGTCGCTGCAGATCCGTCTGCAGGCCGACAGCGGCAAGCCCACGGTGGTGGCCGAGCCCGAGAGCGAAGCCGCACAGGTCTACAAAAAGGTGGCGCGCGATCTGGCCGTGAAGGTGGCTCTCAAGGCCAAGGACTTCTCCAGCAAGTTCCCCACGATCACGGTTAGCAGCAATACCTGATGAACCTTCTGACCTCCATGCGTTATCTGGTGGCGCTCAACGAGCACCGCCATTTCGCAAGGGCGGCGCAGGCCTGCCATATCACGCAGCCTGCACTGTCCAATGCGCTCAAGGCGCTGGAGGACGAGTTCGGTGCCGTCATTGTCAGGCGCGGCCGTGTGTTTGGCGGGCTGACTCCCGAGGGCGAGCAGGTGCTGGCCACGGCACTGTCCATGCTCAGGGCCGAGGAGGCGCTGAGACAGGATCTGAGCGCCGCAGCCGGCCAGCTCAAGGGTCTGCTGCGCATGGCTGCCGTGCCTACGGCCATCCCCATGCTGACGCGCTTTGCCGCGCTGCTGCGGGTCCAGCACCCGGGCATCACGCCCATGGTGCTTTCCATGAGCTCGCTTGAGATCGAAACCGGACTCGAAGATCTCTCGCTGGATCTGGCCCTGGGCTACAGCGAAAGGCTGGAGTCGGGCAGCCGCACGGCACGCAGCGCCCGCATCACCATGTGGCCGCAGTATCAGGAGCATTATTTTCTGCTCAGTCCTGCGGCTGAGGAGCAGAGCCAGAAACCTGTGAAATGGGCTCAGGCGGCCAGGCTGCCGTTATGTCTTTTGACGCCGGACATGCATAACCGGCTGATTGTGGACCAGAGCTTTGTGGCAGCCGGCTGCGAAGTCAGTGCGGCCATGGAAACCAATTCCGTGCTGAGCCTGATGCTGGCCGTGACCGAAGGCGGTCTGCACAGCGTGCTGCCCGGTGCGCTGGTGGCGACGCTGCCCGAGTCGGCCCGGATCTCGGTGCGTCCTCTGATTGCACCCAAGGTGCAGACGGCCATCGCTTTCCTGGCCCCTTCGCAGGAGCAGGCGACCCGCGCGCAGCAGGCCGCGCTGGCGCTCATGCAGTCCCAGGCCTGGCGCCAGCAATGTGCGAGCTTTGCCGGGGCCGTGCGCTGATTTGCAATTTGAATCGCGTCATCAATTCAAAGAATTTGACCTGAGATACGGCCGGGGCTGAAATACGGCATGAGACAAAGGGCGCTGGTGCGCCCTCATAACAAGGTCGCCCCATGCCCCATCACCCTATCGCGCAGCCGCAGGAGTCTGCGCCGCTGCTCAGCCCCGAACAGCAGGACGCTCTGACGCACTGTCTGGCCCGCTTTGGCCAGGAACCCGGTGGCCTGCTGGAGCTGCTGCACTCTCTGCAAGATGCGCTGGGTTTTATCCCGCGCGCTGCCGTGCCCGCCATTGCCGAGGCCCTGAATCTTTCGCGTGCCGAGGTCCATGGTGTTGTCAGCTATTACCCGCATTTGCGTGAGCAGCCGCATGGCAGGACGCTGATCCAGATCTGCCGGGCCGAAGCCTGCAAGTCGCGTGGTGGCGATGCACTGCTCGTTCATGCGCAAGAGACACTGGGCTGCCAGGCGCATGGCACGAGCGCCGATGGCAGCGTGACGCTGGAGCCTGTTTACTGCCTGGGGCTATGCGCCCAGTCGCCGGCCGTGATGGTCGACGAGAGCGAAGTCCATGCGCGGATGACTGCGGACCGGCTCGATGCCCTGCTGGAAGAAATACAGCAAAAACGACTTGAAACCAAGGCAGATGAAGCGCAAGCAGCTATTGAAAATGAAGCGGTTGCTGCCACGCGCATCTATGTGCCGCGCGATGCCTCGGCCCTGGCCGTGGGCGCGGATACGGTGGCCCAGGCGCTGCAGCGCGAGTGCGAGGCGCGAGGCCTGGCGGTGGAGCTGGTACGCAACGGCTCGCGCGGCTTGCTGTGGCTGGAGACCCTGGTCGAGATTGAGACTGCACAGGGCCGCGTGGCCTACGGCCCGGTTCAGGCGGCTGACGTGCCGGGTCTGCTGGACGCCGGCATGCTGCAGGGCCAGACCCATGCGCTATGCCATGGGCTGACCGAACAGATGCCTTATCTGGCACGGCAGGAACGTCTGACTTTTGCACGCGTGGGCATCATTGATCCGCTGAGCCTGCAGGACTACGAGGCCCATGGCGGCTGGCAAGGCCTCAGTGCCGCTGCAGCCATGGCGCCCGAAGCCATCGTCCAGCAGGTGCTGGACTCCGGCCTGCGCGGTCGCGGCGGGGCGGCATTTCCGGCGGGGATCAAATGGAAGACCGTTGCGGCTGCAGAAAGTGCGGGAACAGGGCCGCAGAAATACATTGCCTGCAATGCCGACGAAGGCGATTCGGGCACGTTCGCCGACCGTCTGCTGATGGAGGGCGACCCGTTCTGTCTGATCGAGGGTATGGCGATCGCTGGTCTGGCCGTGGGTGCGACTCAGGGCTATATCTATGTGCGCAGCGAATATCCGCACTCGATTGCGGTGCTGAACGAGGCGATTGCACGCGCCAGTGCGGCGGGCTGGCTGGGCGCCAATGTGGCCGGCAGCGGCAAGGCGTTTTATCTGCAGGTGCGCAAGGGGGCTGGCAGCTATGTCTGCGGCGAAGAGACCGCCATGCTGGAGAGCATCGAAGGCAAGCGCGGCATTGTGCGCGCCAAGCCGCCGCTGCCCGCGATCGAAGGCCTGTTCGGCAAGCCCACGGTCATCAACAATGTGATCACGCTGGCGACCGTGCCCATCATCCTGGCCAGGGGCGCGGCCTTCTATCAGGGCTATGGCATGGGCCGCTCGCGCGGCACGCTGCCGTTCCAGCTGGCCGGCAATATCGTGCGTGGCGGACTGGTGGAAAAAGCTTTCGGCCTCACGCTGCGCGAGCTGGTGCAGGACTTTGGCGGCGGCACGGCCAGCGGTCGGCCCGTCAAGGCCATTCAGGTTGGCGGCCCGCTGGGCAGCTATGTGGCGCCCGAGAACTGGGATGATCCGCTGGACTACGAAGCCTATGCAGCCAAGGGCAATGTGGTCGGCCATGGCGGTCTGGTCGTGCATGACGACAGCGCCGATATGGCGCAGTTGGCGCGCTATGCCATGGAGTTCTGCGCCATCGAGTCCTGCGGCAAATGCACGCCCTGCCGCATCGGCTCCACGCGGGGGGTGGAGGTGATAGACCGCATCACGCGTCAAGGCGGCGCCGGGCATGCGGCCAATGTGGCGCTGCTCGAGAGCCTGTGCGACACCATGCAGCATGGCAGCTTGTGTGCCATGGGTGGCATGACCCCCTATCCGGTGCGCTCTGCGCTGCAGCACTACCCGGCCGATTTCGGTATCGGGCCCGTGCAGACCGTGAACCCCGCCTGAGGAGAGAGCCATGCTGGAACATCTGAAGAACACCGATTGCGGAACGCCTGCCAGCCTGTCCGAGGAACTGGTCACGTTGCATATAGACGGCCGCGAGGTCACCGTGCCCAAGGGCACATCGCTGATGCGCGCCGCTGTCGATGGCGGCATCAAGGTGCCCAAGCTCTGTGCCACGGATTCGCTGGAGCCCTTTGGTTCCTGCCGGCTGTGTCTGGTGCAGATCGAGGGGCGCAAGGGCTTTCCTGCGTCCTGCACCACGCCTGCCGAAGCGGGCATGAAGGTGCGCACCCAGAGTCCGCAGCTGCAGGAGCTGCGCAAGGGCGTGATGGAGCTCTATATCTCCGACCATCCGCTCGATTGCCTGACCTGTTCGTCCAACGGCGACTGCGAGTTGCAGGACATGGCCGGAGTGGTCGGCCTGCGCGAGGTGCGCTATGGCATGGATGGAGCCAACCACTTCAAGGGCGAAGCCAGGGCCGAGGTCGATACCTCCAACCCGTATTTCAACTACGACCCCAGCAAGTGCATTGTCTGCAATCGCTGCGTGCGCGCCTGCGAGGAAACGCAGGGCACGTTTGCGCTGACGATCAGCGGACGCGGTTTCGAGTCTCGCATCACAGCAGGTCAGGGCGACGGCTTCATGGCCAGCGACTGTGTGAGCTGCGGCGCCTGCGTGCAGGCCTGTCCCACGGCCACGCTGCAGGAAAAGACCGTGGTCGAGCTGGGGCAGAGCGAGCACAGCGAGATCACGACTTGCGCCTACTGCGGCGTGGGCTGCGGCTTCAAGGCCGAGATGAAGGGCGAGCAGGTGGTGCGCATGGTGCCCTGGAAGGACGGCAAGGCCAACGAAGGCCATGCCTGCGTCAAGGGGCGTTTTGCCTGGGGCTATGCCACGCACAAGGACCGCATCACCCAACCCATGATCCGCGCCAAGATCACCGACCCCTGGCGCGAAGTGAGCTGGGAGGAGGCGATAGGCCATGCGGCCAGCGAATTCCGCCGCATCCAGGCCAAGCACGGCAGGGACTCGATTGGCGGCATCACCTCGTCGCGCTGCACCAATGAGGAAACCTATCTGGTGCAGAAGCTGATCCGCGCAGCCTTCGGCAACAACAATGTCGATACCTGTGCGCGTGTCTGTCACTCGCCCACGGGCTATGGCCTGGGCCAGACCTATGGCACATCGGCAGGCACGCAGACCTTCAAGTCGGTCGAGCACTCCGATGTGATTATGGTGATAGGCGCCAATCCCACGGCGGCGCATCCGGTGTTCGGCTCGCGCATGAAAAAGCGGCTGCGTGGCGACGCCCGGCGTGGCGACGCCCGGCGTGCCGGCGCTGGCCTGATCGTGATCGACCCGCGCGAGATCGAGCTCGTCAGCTCGCCCCATGTCAAGGCCGACTACCACCTGCAGCTGAAGCCCGGTACCAATGTGGCCATGATCACGGCGCTGGCCCATGTGATCGTCACCGAGGGTTGGCTGGCCGATGCCTATATTGACGAGCGCTGTGATGCCAAGTCCTTTGCGCAATGGAAGGAGTTCGTTGCCAGGCCGGAGAACTCGCCCGAGGCCACGGCCGACATCACCGGCGTGGCTCCCGAACTGGTACGCGGCGCGGCGCGGCTGTATGCATTGGGCAGTGCGGATCATCCGCAGGGAAGGCAGGTCAACTCCGCCATCTACTACGGCCTGGGCGTGACCGAGCATGCGCAGGGCTCGACCATGGTCATGGGCATTGCCAATCTGGCCATGGCCACGGGCAATGTGGGGCGCGAAGGCGTGGGCGTGAATCCCTTGCGCGGCCAGAACAATGTCCAGGGCTCCTGCGACATGGGCAGCTTTCCGCATGAGCTGCCAGGCTATCGCCATATCTCGGACAGCATCACCAGAGCCGAATTTGAAGGCGCCTGGGGCGTGAAGCTCAGTCCCGAGCCGGGTTTGCGCATTCCCAATATGTTCGAGGCCGCGCTGGAAGGCAGCTTCTTGGGCCTGTACTGCGAGGGCGAGGACATCGTGCAGTCCGACCCGAACACCCAGCATGTGACGGCAGCGCTGTCGGCCATGGAATGCGTGGTGGTGCAGGACATCTTCCTCAACGAGACCGCCAAGTACGCCCATGTGTTCCTGCCCGGATCGTCCTTCATGGAGAAAGACGGCACCTTCACCAATGCCGAGCGTCGCATCTCGCGCGTGACCCAGCTCATGCAGCCGCTGGCCGGCTATGCCGACTGGGAGGTGACGCAGCTTTTGTCCAAGGCGCTGGGCTATCCCATGAACTACGGTCATCCGCGCGAGATCATGGCCGAGATCGCGGCACTGACCCCGACTTTCGCGGGCGTGAGCTACGAGAAGATAGAGCGCCTGGGCAGCGTGCAGTGGCCCTGCAACGAGGGCACCGAAGAGGCGGGCACGGCCATCATGCACCAGGATAGATTTGTGCGTGGCAAGGGCCGCTTCATCATCACCCAGTACGTGGCCACCGATGAAAAGGTCACGCAGCGCTTTCCGCTGCTGCTGACCACGGGGCGCATTCTCTCGCAGTACAACGTGGGCGCGCAGACGCGGCGCACGGCCAACAACCAGTGGCATGGCGAGGACAGGCTCGAGATTCATCCGCATGACGCACAGGACCGTGGCATCCGCGATGGCGACTGGGTGGGCATTGAAAGCCGCGCCGGCCAGACGGTGCTGCGCGCCACGGTGACAGAGCGCATACAGCCCGGCGTGGTCTACACCACCTTCCATTTCCCCGAGTCGGGCGCGAATGTGATCACCACCGACAGCTCGGACTGGGCCACCAACTGCCCCGAGTACAAGGTGACGGCCGTGCAGGTATTGCCCGTGGCGCAGCCTTCAAGCTGGCAGCAGGGCTACAGGCGTTTCAACGACCAGCAGCTCGGTCATCTGGCCGCAGCCCAGCTGGAGATGGGAAGTCAGTGATGGATGTGAACAACCTGATCCGCATGGCCAATCGCATAGCCGAGTTCTTCGAGGCCATGCCAGAGCATGACGAGGCGCTCGACGGTGTGGCCCAGCATATCCAGAAGTTCTGGGAGCCGCGCATGAGGCTTCGCATTCTGGCGGCTTTGAATGAGCCTTCGGAGGCTGCGCAGCTGCGGCCTCTGGTGCGCGATGCCTTGCACAAGCATGCCGCGCTGCTGAGGCCTGTGCAGGCATAGCACAGTGCGCCAGACGGTAGCGACATGCATCCATCCGGAATGTGTTGCGGGTATATTGGGTCTTCAGATCCCTGATCTGAGCCGCTGCCCGCGATCGAATGGCCGCGGCTTTTTTGTTGGCCATCTTCATGACTTCCGAATCCGTCAAGAGCTCTTTGATGAGCGCGCATCTGCGTCTTCTGGGCATGGCCCTGATGTGGGGCGCTTCCTGGCCGGCAGGCCGCATTCTGGCGCTCAATATGCCGCCTCTGGCGGCATCGGCGCTGCGCTTTTTGCTGGCTGCGACCCTGTTGCTGCCCTGGCTGTATTTCTCGGGCGGGCTGGGTGCTCTCAGGCACTGGTCTGTCAAGACCTGGCTGGGCATGTTTGCCGCAGGCGCGACCGGGGTGTTCGGCTACGCCAGTTTTTTCCTCACGGGTCTGCAGCATCTGCCTGCGGGCAAGGCTGCGCTGCTCATCACGCTCAATCCGGTGGTCACGCTGGCGTTTGCGGTGTGGCTTTTCAAGGAGCGCATCAACGCCACCATTGCCCTGGGCATGTTGCTGGCGGCCTGCGGCGCCGTGGTGGTCATCTCGCATGGCGACCCCATGCAATTGCTCAACGGAACGGTAGGGGTGGGCGAGATGCTGATTCTGGGCTGCGTGGCCTGCTGGGTTTGCTACACGCTGATTGGCCGCGCCATGCTGGCAGGCGTGGATGCGCTGGCTGCGACTACCGTGACTTCCATTTTTGGCGCCTTGCTGCTTCTGGCCGCCAGCCTGGTGCTAGAAGGGCCGCAGGGGCTGGTTTCGGCATTTCAGGCCAGCGGCACTGCCTGGACTGCCATGGTCTTCATGGCCTATGGCTCCACGGCCCTGGCTTATGCCTGGTACTTCGCGGGCGTCAAATCGCTGGGCGCAGGTGCGGCCTCGGGCTATATCACGCTGGTGCCGGTGATCGGCGTGCTGCTTTCGGCCCTGCTGCTGGGCGAGAGCATTGAAGGCTCCATGGTGCTCGGCGGTGCCATGGCGGTGCTGGGTACAGCCGTGATGAACTGGGGGCGTCGGTCAACAGCCTGAGGTTGGACCTCATGTTTGATAGCAAAAAGCGCTTGTAAAGAAAGCATTTCAAGCCGATTTTGCTGATATGGGCCTGGCTTGTTCAGGGTGCGAAAGCCGCTGCTGCCTGCGGCTCAAGCCTGGTTGATCGTGCCTGCGTTCACGATCATCTGGGAGATCACCTCCAACTGATGTTCGGCTGCTGCATCGTCGATCTCGAACAGGCGCATGACGGCCAGGCCTCGCAGCGCAGCAAACACCACAGATGCAAAGTGGCTGGGCTGAGGATGGCGCTCGGCGATTTCCGGGAAAACCTTCACGAAGTGTTCGAAGGAGGCGGGGTCATGCTGGGAGCGGTGCGCGTTGATGCGCTCGAATAGCGGTGTGCTCTTGCAGCCGAAAAACATGCTCCAGGTCGCTACATAGCTGGGTTGGGCATAGACGCTTTGCCAGGCCCTGCGCACGAATTCGTGAGCGCGCGGCTCCAGCGGCAACTGCGCGGCATCTTCGGGCCAGCCTGCGCCCGCAGCCGCCAGCGGCGCCATGATTTCATCGACCACCTGCTCCATCAGCGCCTGGCGGCTGCCGAACTGGTGCTGCACCGCCCCCAGCGTGACTTTGGCGCCACGCGCAATTTCCTGCAGATTGGTCTGCTGAAACCCAACCTTCTGTAGCAGCCGTATGGCGGATTTGATGATCTTGCGCTGAGTGGTCTGACTGCGTTCTGCCTGGGTACGGCGGGGGGCGGTTTTGCTTCCTGTTTGATTCATGGGCTGCGTGTGTGATTCATAAGGCGTCGATGACGCACCACACCAGATGCTACACGGTCCGGCACTGACGGCTGGATGGACCTGTTTGGGTAATTTCACCCTCGGGTAATCCATGATAAATAAAGATTAAACGTTTAATGTT
Organism: Comamonas sp. HJ-2; assembly: GCF_053615495.1. Taxonomy (NCBI): domain Bacteria; kingdom Pseudomonadati; phylum Pseudomonadota; class Betaproteobacteria; order Burkholderiales; family Comamonadaceae; genus Comamonas; species Comamonas sp. HJ-2. The sequence goes on from NZ_JBSIFD010000025.1 coordinate 62,049, forward strand.
TTATGTTTTAGACTCCGCCTCCATTGTTGTTCATCAGCGACCTTGGAGAGCGAGTCAGCTTCCGAGGGCTCTTATTGGAAACCGCCATGTCACGCTCTGTTTACCGCCTTCCCGCCGACGACCGCACCAATGGATGGAGCGCGCTGCTGGGAACTCGCCAGCCGAAGGCGCCACTGCAGGGCGATGTGGCGGTGGACTGGGTCATCGTGGGCGCCGGCTATGCGGGACTGGCGGCAGCACGCCAGCTGGCACAACAGCAACCTGATGCTTCCATCGCCGTGGTGGATGCGGGCGTGGTGGGGGAGAACGCCTCGGGCCGCAACTCGGGCTTCGCGATCGATCTGCCGCACAGCTCGGCGCCTTCCGATGCCGCGGTCGAGGCGGGCCGCCGCGTGATCCGCGTCAACCGCTTTGCCGTGGATGCACTGGAGCGGGCAGTGACTGAGCACAGCATCTCCTGTGGCTGGCAAAAGCGCGGCCGCTACCACGTGGCAGTGACGGAGGAGGTGGCGCAGAAGTCGCTCAAGCCCTATGCACGCAATCTGGATGCCTGGCAGGAGTCCCATGAATATCTGGATCGTGATGCGCTGCGCCAGCGCATAGGCACCGATTACTACGCGGCAGCGGTCTACACGCCGGGCACGCGCCTCATGAATCCCGCGGCGCTGGTGCGTGGTCTGGCCGACAGCCTGCCGTCCCAGGTGCAGCTGTTCGAGAACTCGCCGGTCATCGAGGCGAAGCTCGAAGGCGCGACTCCCTTTGTCCGCACGGCCCAGGGCAGCATCCGTGCGCGCAAGGCCATTCTGGCCGTCAATGCGTTCTCGCAGTCATTCGGCATCTACCAGGAGCGCCAGGTACCGATTCTGCTGTTCGCCAGCCTCACTCACCCGCTTAGCGATGCCCAGATCGCCCAGCTGGGAACGGATGTCGCCTGGGGTGTGACGCCCGCGCATGGCGTGGCGGGTTCCACGGTACGGCTGACGCACGACCGGCGGCTGATGATCCGCCAGGGGTTCGAGTATTCACCCAGCCTGCGCACCACTGACGGGCGCCGCGCCAAGGCCAGGGCCATGAACCAGGCGCTGTTGCGCCGCCGCTTTCCACAGCTCGGGGCCATCGAACTCGAGCATTTCTGGATGGGCTGGCTGGCGGTCTCGCACAACCATGCGCCCGCCTTTGGCCGGATTGGCGACAACGCCTGGGCAGCGTCCTGCTGCAACGGCTCGGGCATCGTGCGCCATACCGCTGCCGGCATGCTGATCGCCGACCTGGCGCTGGGCCGCAAGACCCCGCTGATCGACGACTTCCTCGTCGAGGGCACTGCCAACTACATCCCGCCGCGCCCGCTGCGCGACATCGGCGTGGGACTCACGCTGGCATGGGATATGTGGCGCGGCAGGGCCGAGCAGTAAGCGCTTTTCGGATCCGCATAGGTAGATATAGATAACAGGAGACAAACCATGCATACCCCTTCCTCCAACGGGCATCTGGAGCGCAAGCTCAAGAACCGCCATATCCAGCTGATTGCGCTGGGCGGCACCATAGGCACCGGGCTGTTTCTGGGCTCGGCCGGCATCATCGAGCTGGCCGGCCCTGGCGTGTTGCTGGGCTATACCATCGGCGGCCTGCTGATCTTCTTCATCATGCGTTTCTTGGGCGAAATGCTGGTCGAGGAGCCTTCTGCCGGTTCGTTCAGCTATTTCGCCAACCGCTACGTGGGGCGCTTTGCCGGTTTCCTGTCGGGCTGGAACTGCGTGGCCCTCTATGTGCTGGTGGGCATGCTGGAGTTGACTGCCGTGGGCAAGTTCATCCAGTTCTGGTGGCCCGATATCCCGGTCTGGGTGACGGCGGCCGTTTGCTTTGTGCTTATCAACGGCGTGAACTTCATCAACGTCAAGGCCTATGGCGAGTTTGAGTTCTGGTTCGCGCTGATCAAGATCGTGGCTGTGGTGGCGATGATCGCCACGGGCATCTACCTGCTGTCCACCACGCACAACCCCACGCAGACGATCAGCAACCTGTGGACGCAAGGTGGTTTCCTGCCGAACGGCTTCAAGGGTCTGTTCATGGCCTTTGCCTTCATCATGTTCGCCTTCGGCGGCGTGGAAATGCTGGGCTTTGCCGCTGCAGAAACCGAAGAGCCGCGCAAGGTCATCCCCAAGGCGATCAACCAGCTCATGGTGCGCGTGCTGCTGTTCTATGTGGGCTCGATGGCCGTGCTGCTGTCGCTGACGCCCTGGACTGATCTGGTGGCCCAGCTCAAGGCCGGTGGCGGCACCTACAGCAGCAGTCCCTTTGTGCTGGTGTTCTCGGGCATGGGTGAGCACCTGGCCGCGCATATGCTGAATTTCGTGATCCTCACCGCTACGCTGTCGGTCTACAACAGCATGGTCTACAGCTCCAGCCGTCTGCTGTATGGCATGGCCCAGGAAGGCAACGCACCGAAGTCGCTGGCTGAAGTCAACAAACGCGGTGTGCCCGTGAAGGCCATCGTCTATCCCGGCATCGTCACTGCCTTCTGCGTGGTGCTGAACTATGTGGCGCCTGCCGGCGTGATCGAGCTGCTGATCTCGTTGATCACGGCGGCGTTGGTGATCATCTGGACCATCATCATCATTTCGCACCTGAACTACCGCAAGCTGCATGATGCCAAGGGCACGCCGCGCAGCTTCAAGGCGCCGCTGTTCCCGCTGACCAACTACATCTGTCTGGCGGCCATGGCGCTGGTGGTGGTCGTGATGCTGCTCACCCCCGGAGTACGTGCCTCTGCCTATGCCATTCCGGTGTGGGTGCTGGCGGTCTATGCCATGTACCGCATGGTGTTTCGCCAGCCCGTCCGGCTGGTGCAGACTGCGGTTTGATTGAATGAGGGCTTGCGCAGACCTTGGCGCCAGCCTGTTGTAACCACCTGAACCTTGAGAGCACTTCGATGAACTCCACTGCAACCTTTTATCCCGCGCCCGGCGGCATGCCCTTCTCTTCCGCAGTCCGCGCAGGCGGCCTTCTGATGCTGTCGGGGCAGATCCCCTTCGGCGAGGACAAGCGCCCGCTCACCGGCCCCATCGAAGAGCAGACACATGCCGTGCTCAAGGCCATCGCGGCGCGGCTGGAGGCTGTGGGCAGCTCGCTGGACGATGTGGTGAAGGCCAATATCTGGCTCAGCGACCTGGCTCATTTCGATGCCTTCAACAAGGTCTATGCAAGCTATTTCAAGGAAGGCCGTTACCCGGTGCGCAGCCTGGTGCAGGCCCAGCTGGTTTTTGGCGTTGGCGTTGAGATCGAAGTCCAGGCGCTGGATAAAACTGCCTGATCGCGCCATCATCAACTTCATTTTTTTCAGGAAACCTCCTCATGACCGATTTGTTCGAAAACCCCATGGGCCTGTGCGGCTTTGAGTTCGTCGAGTTCGCCTCGCCTGCAGACGGTGTGCTGGAGCCACTGTTCGAGAAGCTGGGCTTCACGCTGGTGGCCAAGCATCGCTCCAAGGACGTGGTGCTGTATCGCCAGGGCGGCATCAATTTCATCATCAACCGCGAGCCCAGGAGTCAGGCAGCCTATTTCACGGCCGAGCACGGTCCCAGTGCCTGCGGCCTGGCTTTCCGTGTCAAGGATGCGCACAAGGCCTACAAGCGCGCGCTGGAGCTGGGCGCCCAGCCCGTGGACATTCCCACCGGCCCCATGGAACTGCGCCTGCCCGCCATCAAGGGTATCGGTGGTGCGCCGCTGTACCTGATCGATCGCTACGAAGACGGCAAGTCCATCTACGACATCGACTTCGAGTTTCTACCCGGTGTGGACCGCAATCCCAAGGGCCACGGTTTCCAGGTCGTCGATCACCTCACGCACAACGTCTACCGCGGTCGCATGGCCTACTGGGCCGACTTCTACAACAAGCTGTTCAACTTCCAGGAAATCCGTTACTTCGACATCCAGGGCGAGTACACGGGCCTGACCTCCAAGGCCATGACTGCGCCTGACGGCCTGATCCGCATTCCTCTGAACGAGGAAGCCAAGCAGGGCGGTGGTCAGATCGAGGAATTCCTGATGAAGTTCAATGGCGAGGGCATACAGCACATCGCGCTGCTGTGCGAAGACCTGCCCACGGCCATCGACAGCTTGCAGATGGCTGGCATTCCGCTGCTGACTGCGCCCAACGACATCTATTACGAGAACCTTGCCAAGCGCCTTCCCGGCCACGGCCAGCCCGTGGGCGAGTTGCAGTCGCGTGGCATCTTGCTGGATGGCACCACCGAAGGCGGCCAGCCACGCCTGCTGTTGCAGATCTTCTCCGAGCCGCTGTTGGGCCCCGTGTTCTTCGAGTTCATCGAGCGCAAGGGCAACTACCGCGAAGGCTTCGGTGAGGGCAATTTCAAGGCGCTGTTCGAGTCCATGGAACGCGACCAGATCAACCGCGGCGTGCTCGAAACCGCCAAGGAGTGAGCACCATGAAGATCGACCGCTTCCGTACGGTGGACGACAGCGGCTCGATCGGCAACTAGGGGCTGGACTGCGCACCGCCGGCCTCATCGACCATGCGGACATGTATCGACTGATGCGGGCCACGCGGCAAGAGCGCCAGGCCCTGCGCCAGGCGCTTTCCGAAGGCTTGCATTTTCCGGGCGCTACGGTGCCGGGTGTCTGCGGCCGCCATGAACTGGCGGTGGGTGCGCCGTAGCCTGAGCGCTTCAGCGGCTTGCTCAAAGCGGGTCGTAGCGCGCGTGCCTGGGGTTGAACCAGCGCAGTTCCTGCTTGCCCAGGCTTTGCAGATGCTCCCGCGCCTGTTGGACAAGAGGCATTTTCAGATCCTTGGGCTGCAGCGGGCGTGACTTGCCGGCTTCTTCCAGTCGCAGCACGCTGGCTTGCTCCCAGGTATCGCTATAGCTGCGCACCACAAGACTCAGGCCGCCCAGCGTAAAGCGGTAGATGTCGTACTCGTAGTAGTACTCGTAAAAGCCTTCGGCATCAGCTTCGCTGGCGTCGATATGGTGGCTGAACTCCACCTGCATGATGTCCGTGTTCATGCCTCAGGTGCAATCGGTGTGCAGCCGGTGCATGCCGCACTTCACGCAGCGAAACAGGTAGCCGCCCACCGGATCACCGGTCTTGCTGATGGCCTGCAGATAGCGCTCCGGCATGTTGGCTATATCGGCTTGCAACTCGGCCTGCAGGGTCTGGATTTCGGCGTAATCGGTATAGCCAAGAAAGGCACAGGGCTGGTTGCAATGCACCAGCCACTGCTCCTGCTGCCAGCTGTGATAGCTGGGCGTGCGTTCGCAGACTTCCAGCAGCAGCACGCGATCCATGACGATGCTGTCAGGTTCGTCGGGATCGGCGCTCACGCCTTCAATGCCCAGGTAGTCGTTGAATTCGCCCTCATAGTGCTTGGCCGCACTGCCGTCGGCAATACACCAGGGGCAGAGATAGTCCGGCTCTTCGCGGCTGTAAAACGAGCTGTTGTACTTGAGCTCACGCGCCTGGCCACAGCAGGAGCAGGTACCGCTTTCAGCCGCAAACAGATCCAGTGCATAGGCATTGGGGCTGAGTCGGAATTTCGGCAAATCCATGGAGAGCTCCATTCAGGTCTGGCGATTCTGGACGATGTTTTGCAGCAGATTTCGGCAGGCATCTTCCACCAGATCGAGCACATGCTCGAAGCCGCTGTCGCCGCCATAGTAGGGATCGGGCACTTCGCGCTCGTCAAAGCGCTGGCAGTAGTCGGTCAGCCGCTTCATGCGCTGCTGCTGGGCGGGTGTGGCGATGCGGCGCGCAGCGACTTCGTTGGCGCTGTCCATCACCAGTACCAGGTCGAAAGCGTCGAAATCCTGCTTCGTCAGCTGCCGCGCACGCTGTCGGCTGAGGTCATAGCCCCGGCGGTGCGCATGTTGCTGGCTACGGGCATCGGGAGCCTCCCCTACGTGATAGCCGTGCGTGCCGGCGGAGTCCACTTGCACCAGATGCTGAAGACCCGCATCCGCCACCATTTTTTCCAGCACGCCGTGGGCAGTGGGACTGCGGCAGATGTTTCCGGTGCAGACCATGAGAACGCGAAACGTAGTGTTTTCGCGGGCTGCAGAAGGTTGTACCCTAATTGTCACCTAATTTGTCCCCTAATGTGGTCTGTGGATAACTGCCCTTATGAGACCTTGACGCGGATGGGTTCCGCGCCGCGAGGGTCAGCATAAATCGCAGCTGTTTTTTCCGATGTGTGGCCCAGCAAAGCCTTGGTATCCACGTTGCCTTGGACCATGTAGGTGCGCTTTGCGAGCGAGCGGATTTCGTGAAACGTTGGCGCGTCGTCACCCGTGATTCCCGCGAGCTCGCGCGCCTCTTTGAAAGCCTTGGTGATACGGTTCACATGCACGGCGCTGCCCGCCTTCACTTCGGCGCGATAGGTGCGTCGATGATGGACCACATACCGGCTCACGACATTTGAACGGCAAGCGGCCAGAGCATCTGATAGCGTCATTCCCATATCATCCATGCGTAGGCGCAGTGGAATTTCAATCCACACGCCAGTTTTGGCGCGGTGAATGGTCAGAGCATCTGGGCCAATGCATTTGCGCTCGAGTCCTGCAATGGTGTCGCGATCCATGCCGGAAAGAAGGGCGACCAGCATTGCGCCAGGCAGCCATTCCGCGACCTGTGGTGCAACCGCAAGGATGCTTTTGAACTGCTCCAGGGTAAGGCGCTGGCGCGTTGTTTTGGCTTGCGGCTTTTTGGTCGGCTCGACAGGGTTGAAATCCAGCCATCCCAGTTGCTGCCCGCGATTGCACACCGTCATGAGTCTTGAGCGCAACGCCTGCGCACTGCGTGCTTTCCCTGCGGCTATTTCGTCCTCAATGAATTTGGCGCAGTGTGCGACAGTCAGCCCCATGCAGGCAATGCCACCCAGTGCCTCATTGATCTTCTTGTCAAGTGAGCGATTGCTTTTTGCAGTGTTGTACTTTTCGCTGACTGGCATTTGCTCGAGCAATTCCGCAATGCTCTTTTCCTTACCCGTAATTCGCTCTAATAGGGTAGGGCTGCCGGCGGCCAAGTAATCCAGCGCCTCAAGCACTTGGCGCTTGGCTTGAGCCAGCGGAACGCGCCCAATTGCGAGCTCCTTCCCGTTTTCAGGATTACGCCAAGTGAAATAGCCAGGGCGTGGCTCGCGTAGGCCAGCAGGCCAGTCCCTGCGGACTCTTTCTCTCGGGCGTGCAGCCATGTCAGTGTCCCTTCTTGATGCGCGCCAGTAAGGACGGCTTGCGGTTGGGATCAACAGGCAGCGCGTCTTCAGGCACGAAATACGATTTCCCGACTTTCACGGGTGCTGGCTCAATCCGGCCCTCTCTCGCCATCCTTCTGAGCGTCCAGAGACTGGGCGGTGGGTCAAACCTAACTGCTGCCCATGCCATAAGTGTGATCTGCTTGCTCATATTCATCCAATCTTTAATAAAGCCGCTTGCGGGGCTGTTTGTCTTGCTTCGGGCGAACGGCCTGGGTGTAGGCCTCCCAGAGCTGCAGGCCATCGGGGCAGCGCTGCTGTTTGCCTCCTGAGAGGCCGGCAGCACAGCAGGTGGGGCAGTTGAAGTGGTGGGCTATGTAGGCCGCGTCTTCTGGCAGGCCCACGGTGCTGGCGCTGGTCATCGCGGTTTCTCGATGCGCTTGAAGTCAATCACCCAGAGCCAGGGATTCGCGTCCCAATCACCGCCGGTGGACTTCCACACCTCGGCAAACCAATCGCGCGGGTCTTCACCATCGGCCATGTTGGGGAACGGGCATCCTTCTGCCATGGCATCCCCTCGGCTGATGGACTGCAGGCGCTCCACGCGCACGCCGGCGATTTCCAGCCAGATGCGCGCCAGCTTCCTGGGCATGTGGATTGCTGGTGTCCATTTGGGAACCCAGAGAGCGCCATCACTATCTTCAAATTCCTCGCCTTCAGCTCGATAGGCCAAGTCGGCAAACTGAGGATGCTGAGCAAACGTCTCGCGCACATAGATGCGGTCGCCTGGCTTGCCAAATGGGAACGTTGCAGTGTGATAGATGCCCTGGGTGAGGTTGCCAGCCCACCATGTCCACTCGCCAGCAGCGACAAAGGCATCCGGCGAATCAACCGAGCAGTGCAAGCGATCTTCTGGTGGCTGCGGCTTTATCACTCGCCGCGTTTGCGTCTTCTGGCCGCTCAGGATGGCGCGCACCAAGGGCGCCTTGAACATCAAGCCGGTTTCTTTTGGCATGGTTGCTCCTTGGCGTTAATTTATGGTCGCGCCTTGTGCGTCTATCAGTGCTTTGGCGGTAATGACTTGCTCGAGCTGCTTCTCTACAGTGTCTGCAGCAGAGCGCAGGGCAGCAGGCACATCTGCTGCGAAGCCCCGATTAACTGCAGCGCTGAAGTACGCACTCATAAGGCCGTTAAGCAGAATTTTTGATGGCATGTCCTTGGTACTGGCCAAGACGGTTTGGATAAATCCGTGAAGTTCGTTTGCGTCATCGGGGGTAACTGCTGGGATAGGCATTTGGGCTCCAGAAATGAAGAGCCCCGCTCAGTGGCGGGGCTCCGGTTATCGATATTCCCGAGCGGGAAATTTGTGCGTTCAGGCGGTCTGTTTTGCTGATTCATTCCCGTTCGGGAAAGTTGGGGAAGGGCGCTCACTTGCTCTGCTCCTTTCCAACTCGCCAGCACAAGTCGCACAGAAACTTGCATTCGTTTTCCGACCGTGGATCGCCCACGGCCTGCCCACAGTTGTGGCTGCAAACCTTTGTCGCAGGATCGAACGCGGCAAGCGCTTTGGGGTCGGCACGTGGCCACGGTACTGGATCACAATTGCTCTGATCCTTCTGTGGCTTGGCGCTCTGGGTGAGCGAATACTGCGGCGGGATAACGTCTTTGACCGTCTTGCAGGCGGGGCAGACATGGCGGTATCCCTTTCCTGGTGGGATGTAGAGGCCAGTCGGCGGGTCGTGCTCCGGATGGATGCATGTTTTGTCTGAGGGCAAGTCGAAGAACATCAAGCTGCTCCTTCCTTGGCTGCTGCCCGAACGATGCCAGGGCCTTTGCGCAGCTCTTTGATGATCTTGTCCCGCTTTTTTGCCGACATGCCGATCAGTTCCTGGTAGGCGGCAAGGACAGAGGCCATCATCAGCAGGTCAGAGCGCGTCGGTGTCGCGTATCTGGCGCGCCATTCGATCTCGCCCAAGCGCTCGCTAGGAGTAGGCCAGCACATGCCATCAAAGCTGCGGTAGAAATTCGCCTTCTCAGCCATCACTCACCCCCTTGCGCTGCCTGGGCGGCGCGCTGTGCCGACTTCGGCGGGTGAATCGTCACATCGCGCTGATCGCCGCCGTTGATGGTGATGGGCTTGCTGGTGTCTTCGCCCTTGTGCTTGAGGTATCCAACAACCAAGGAGACAAACATGCCAGTTGCAACCGACATGGCGTCGGCAATCCCGACCTCATCAAGGAAACGGTCGAATGCCGCGCTGAACTCGTCATGTGCTTTGGACATCACTCCCCCTTTGCTGCCGCGATAGCGGCGCGTTGTGCCCACCAGTCGCGCGAAGGCTTCTCGGCGTTGTCGGCTTCCATCGCCACCATGAGCGCGATCAGGGCCGTGCGAGTGCGGCTCGATTGACCGCCGCCACCTCCGCCCGGATTGCAGAATTCGATGCTGCCGCCGCCGTTCTCGTCCCAGACGGACACAAACACATCGTTGTCAGAGTCAAAGCCCACGCGAATGTGGGCGACTTGGCTCATGTCTCCGATGCGCCCAACATCGCGCGCCTTGGGCCATGTGATTTCCGCATCCCGCGCGTCTGCCTGCGCCTGGGGTGCTGAGTCCCACAACGCATTGCATTTTTCTCGGACGTGTTTTGCTGCACCAGTGGCGGCACGCTTTGCATCACCGTCGCGCAAGCATACGACGGCATCTTCAATGTATGCCGCTGCGTTCATTGCCAACGCGAACCAAGCGGCTCGCTCATCTTCTGTAGCCGCCTGCGCGGGAAGTCCGGTAGCAGTAGCCAGCAGGGCGCGCAGCTTGGCCTCGATGGCGTCTTGAGCAGACTGCACACCCACTAAAGAGCCTTCATCGTCCATGACCTTGATGATTTCTTGGCGATGCAACTCAACCAGTTTCATCACTTCAGCGATTGCAGGCTCAGGCAGCACCACTGGCGCGGCTGGCTCCTGAATCTGGTGCAGGCATGTTCCTGGGAAATGTCGTTGCACGATCTCGCGCAGGAAATCGACAGTGATGCAGATGGTGTCTGGCTGGCCGAACTCGGCTACTTCTGCCTCGCAGCAGTCACGGATGATGAGATCTGAGTTGTCTTGCATATAGGTGGCTCCCAGAATGAGAAAAGCCCGCGGCGGCGGGCTGGGGTGTTGGTGGTCAGGCGACTTTTCGGAGCTGGCCTGCTTCGCTGTAGTTCGCGGCCACGATGGCGCGCGAGAGGGGCGGGCATACGCTGTTGCCGCACATACGGACCTGAGCGGTTTTGGTGATGGCCTCACCGGCGGCGCCGCGGTCGATGATGTAGCTCTCGGGGAAGCCCTGAGCGCGGTACAGCTCACGCGGCGTGAGCATGCGCAGGCCGATGTCCACGATGGCATAGGGCTCGCCGTGGACCATGACCAGGCCCATGCGGTCCTTGGTGGGGATCGTGTGCATGGGATCTGCGCAGCTCGCGTCCTGGCCGCCCTCGCTGTAATACTTCACCAGGAAGGCCCGGACTTCGCCGGCATGGCCGCCGCCTGCCGTCAGCGTTGGGAATGGCTCCTCATGTGACTGGCCGAACTGGTTGTTGCGCAGCTTGACCATGTGGCTGGTGACCAAGCCTGCGGTCGCGCCTTGGGCGGTGACGGTATTGAGCGGCGCGGCCACATCGCGGATGCCATGGCTGAATCGTTTCGTTCCGTCCTTGCCCTCGCCATGGCCCAGGTGCACCAGGTTGGCGGTGACCAAACCCATGGTATTGCCGGTGCTGGGCCGGGCGGGCGTGCCGCCGGCAGTCACGGTATGCAGAGGCTCATCTGCGGCTGAGCCTACACTGCCTGCGCGGAACTTGGTCAGGTGAGCAGTTACCAAGCTGTGGTGATCGCTGGTGGTGACTGTGCCGGTGGGGTGGTTCAGCTCGGTGCCGACCACGCCCGTGTAGTGCTTGGCCAGGAAGGCCTGCACGAGGGCATGCTTGGGGCTGCCCACCACGGTGCCCAACGGTTTGTCCAGACCGGGCACGCGCGGAGCCTGGCCGGCGCGCTCTCCATAGCCGGTTTGCACCAGCGTGGGCACGGCCAGGGCTTTTTCGCCTCGATTGGCCCCGGTGATTGTCTTGAATGGTTCGCCCAGAGCTTCTGTGCGGTCGCCGCCCTGGTGTGTCAGAGACACGATGAACGGCTTGGCTGTCTTGACCACAAAGCGGTCAATGCCCTTGGCGATGCGCCTGCAAGTGGCTTCGGCCAGTGGGCGCTCGCGCTCGAAGATGGACGGTGCGGCAATGCCCCAGTCAATGCACTCGGCAGCGGTGCGCCAGGGCTTGAATCCCTTGGCAACCCTGCCGCTCTCGTCGGGCTGGGCATGGGTGGGCTGCGGCCAGCTGATGGGCAGGCCATCGCGGCGGGCCACCAGAAACAGACGCTTGCGGATGGTCGGCGCTCCGAAGTCGCAGGCGCGAAGCTCCTTCCATTCGACCTTGTAGCCCAGGTTGCGCAGCTGGCTTACCCAGCGCTGGAAGGTCTGGCCCTTGCGTTCAGGGCACGGCCGCGAGTCCACGCCAAGAGGGCCCCAGGTCTGGAATTCCTCGACGTTCTCTAGGCAAATGACGCGAGGGCGGGTCAGCTTGGCCCATTTGATCACCACCCATGCCAAGCCGCGAATCTTCTTGCTGACCGGCTTGCCTCCCTTGGCCTTGCTGAAGTGCTTGCAATCCGGACTGGCCCAGAGCAGGCCCACCGGCTGCCCGTCGGTGACTGCCAGCGGATCCACCTCAAACACATCGCTGCAGAAGTGGCGCGTTTGCGGATGGTTGGCAGTGTGCAGGCTGACTGCTTCTGGGTCGTGGTTGACGGCAATATCGACATGGCGGCCGATGGCCTGCTCGATACCGGTGGAGGCTCCACCGCCGCCAGCAAACAGATCCACGACCAGCTCAGTGTGGACGGGCAGCACAAATTGAGGGGTAAGCATAGGGCTCCAGAAAAAAGAGAGCCCGCGCGGCTGTTACCGGGCGGGCATGAGTCCGAGTTATGCTGCTGTCAGGAGAAGCAGATGCACCCAATTTCGACAACATATCGAGGCGCAACCATCATTTTTGAGGTGCGTAACCCCGCAGAAGGGCACTTTTACGCAGAGGGAACTGCAGAAACCAAGAATGTCGGCACGCTGCGCGTTTTCTCGAAGCAGTGCACGAGTCATAAAGAGGCTAGTGATCAACTGCTGGCTTATGCGTACAAGCTCATAGACGAAGCCAATTCCTGACGCGCCGCGATCTTCATCTGATTCATTGATGAGGGCGCTGGGCCCGGTTCATGGAAATCTATGAATAGATGGTCAGCGGCTGGCACTGGGCAGCTCTCGCGGCACTTTGGTGATGGCGGCCAGCTGGGGAAGCAGGCTGTCGCTCCAGGCGTTGTGCGTCAGAAGCAGCTGAATGGCCTGGGTGGCAACTTGCAGATTGGGGTGAATGCGTTTGTCTTGGGCCACTAGCACTCCGAGCACCTTGGTGTATGCGCGCGTTTTCATGATTCCCCATGTTGCGAACTCGGGGGGCATGCGCTTGTTGAGTAACTCCGTGGCTGCCGCAGTGTGCGCTATCACCTCTTTCTTGTAAGCCTTCGCTTCGAGCTCCAGGCCGTAGGCCTCTTCGGTCAGTGGTTTGGCTTCGCGCCGCAATTGGGCTGCATCCACGCTCAGCTTGGTGGTCTTGGCTTCACGGCGCAGGCTTGCAGCTTGATCGCGGAGCTCCTTTGCACGGCTGCGTCGTACCACGAACTTGGCTTGTTGATCAATGGCCAGAAGGCCGGGGTGTGTTTCCTGGGCTGCCATGGTGAACTCCTTAGAACGGGCTTTCGTCGGGCGCGGTGTCGGTCGGTGCGGCCTTCGGGCCAGTCGTGCTGGCGCTGGTGCGGCCCTCGCCTCCCAGGGCCTCAATCAGGTCGGGAATCAGGCGCGAGAGCTCGCCCGTGGCAATCGCCACATCGGTGTCAAAGCCGCCATCGTCCTGGCTGTTACCGTCCATGACCGCATCCAGCAGCACGATGTTCTTGATCTGCAGGCCTTCGGTCAGCACAAAGCTCACACGGTCGTCCCAGGTCATTGCCAGCTTGGTGGGCAGCTTGCCGTGCTCGATGTGCTGGCGCACCTCATCAATATCCAGCGGGTGGCGGGCGTAGCGCACCACGGCCTTGGATTCGTCGGCGGCTTTGAGCTCGGTTTCCCGATCCGCGGTGAAACCGGCGGGCGGCTCCTGGGTCATCAGCCAATGCGCCATGGCAGCCTGTGGGCTGGTCTGGGTGTCCAGCAGTGCCAGGGCAAAGCCGGGCAGGCCTTCGACCAGCAGCGTTACCACCTCGTCGGCGCGGCCCTGGGCGCTGGTATCAAGCACCAGCGTGCGCGCCTGGGGATCGATCCAGACCCACATGCTGCCCTGCTTGGTGAAGGCCATGGGCAGCAGGTCCAGCTTGGCCTCGTCCTTGAGGTCGCGCTTTTCCTTCTTGCCCGGCTTGCGGCCTTCGGTCTTTTCAATGTGCTCGGCCTTCTCATTGACCCTGCGATTGAGCACGCTGGCCGGCAGCACCTTGGCCTCGGTCATGAAGCGCATGACCCATTGACCGGCCACGGACTCAACCAGAGGACCGTGCTGCTCGCCGCGCGGCGGCACCCAGCCCACGGAGCGCTCCTGTGTGGCGCCGCACTCCTCAAACACCGTCTTTTGCAGCGCATCTTCCAGCAGCTGCAGATCGCTCTGCCAGCTCTCGGCAATGGGCGTTGTTGCACAAATGCCGGTCGCAGCTGAGGTAGGCTCGGGAGATGAGAGAGACGAGCTGGGGTCGGGTTAAGT